>CAYXCX010000108.1:0-6618 GCA_964463405.1 uncultured Clostridia bacterium | reverse complement strand
CCCGAGGCCATCGAGGACAAGATCAACTCCTGCATGCACGTGGCGGAGTCGCTGGTGCGCGAGAACGGCGGCCTGCTGGAGGCGCTGGTCTACCTGGACTACGACCTGATCGACGAGGAGACCCGGGGCCGGACGCAGGCGCAGAAGCGCGAATACATCGACGAGCTGCTGCTGCGCCTGAAAGAGACCGTCAACCCGCAGCTGCCGTCCTTCTCGCAGATCTCGCGCTTCATCGAGCACGAGGAGCCCTTCCAGAAGACCGCCACCAGCAAGATCAAGCGCTACCTTTACGCCCGCTGAGCGCACAAAACACTTGAACTCTTAGTGTTAGTGTTAGTGTTAGTGTTAGCAAAAGCAAGAAAAAACCCTTTTATCTAGGAAGGGCTTTTTTGAGAAATTTTTCAATGCTTCCTTAAGATTGCCAGAGTTCGTTTGTTGCGGCTACTAACACTACCACTATCACTATCACTTCTTCTATTTCTTGATGCGGATGCTCAGCTTGTTCCCCTGGCGGCTGAAGCTGATGCGCGCCTCCACCAGGTTGTGGGTGAGCATCTTGGCCTTGATGCCGGCGATGACCCTGTCGCGCTCCTGTTCCGAGCCGGCGCTGCCGGGGAGCAACTCGTTGTAGACGGAGGCGAAGCGCTCGAAGGTCTCCTCGTCGTTCAGGGTCAGGTAGACCTCGCGCGGCCCCGCTTCCTTGCGGGCCGCCGCCGTCGCCGCTGCCGCCGCCGTCTTCTTCTTGCGCCCGGAGGGCGTGCCGGTCTCCAGCTCGTTCAGCTTCTTGAGCCACAGGTTGTTGTAGAGCGAAAAGCGCTGGGCCAGGTTCTGGATGATCATGTCCATGCGCGCCGTCTTGGCGCCGCCGAAGACCAGCCTGCGGACGGCCTTTTCCAGGTCCTCGCGCTTTTTTTCCGGCGGCTGCCGGATGTCGCCGTTGAAGAACTGGACGTACTCGGCCTTGAGGTCGTCGATACGCTTTTCCAGCTGGGAGACCTGCCGCTCGTCGGCGGTCGACAGGGGGTTGCGGCGTTCGTTCGCCGTCACGGCATCCTGCCGCCGGCGGCCGCTTTTCCGGGCATGCCTCGCGTCCGGGCCATTCAGTACGTTTTCGCCTCTTCCTCGCCGCGCAGCACGCGCAGGACCCCTTCGGCCAGGGCCTGCATCTCGTCCTCGCCCGGGTAGACGTGGATGGGGGCGATGAACTCGAGGCGCCGGCGCAGCAGGTCGACGAAGAACTCGTTGAAGGCGATGCCGCCGGTGACCAGGATGGCGTCGACGCGGCCGCAGGCGACGGCGGCCAGGCCGCCGGCGTCCTTGGCCACCTGGTAGGCCATGGCCTGCACCGCCTCCACGGCCGGCGCCTCGCCGGCCTGGTAGCGCTCGCGGATCTTGAGGAAGTCCTTGGAGCCCAGGTAGGCGAACAGGCCGCCGTTGCCGAAGACCATTTTTTCGAAATCCCTGGCGCTCATCCCCTTTTCGCAGACGTGGCGCACGGCCTGCAGGATGGGCAGTCCGCCGCTGCGGTCCATGGAGAACGGCCCCTCCTCGGAGGGGTTGACGGCGTCGACCATGCGCCCGCCGCGGTGCAGTGACAGCGAGTTGCCCGTGCCCAGATGGATGACCAGCAGGGTGGTCTCGCCGTAGCGCAGCCCTTTCTCGCGGCAGTAGCGTTTGGCCACGGCCTTCATGTTCAGGGCGTGGGTGAGCATCACCCGCGTGAACAGGGGGTGGCCCGCGTAGCGGGCCAGGGGCTCGGCCTCGTCGACCGACACCGGGTCGACGATGTAGCAGGGGATGCCCAGCTTGCCGGCCAGCGAAAAGCCGATCTGGGCGGCCAGGTTCGAGGCGTGCCGTCCCTGGCGGGCCTCGACCAGGTCGTCGACCATGCGCCGGTTGACGAGATAGGTGCCGCTGGCCAGGGGCTTGAGCAGTCCGCCGCGGCAGGCGACGGCGGCCAGCGCCGCCGGCTCGACGCCCTGGCGCGCCAGGAATTCCTCGACGAGCGCCTCGCGGAACTCGCGCTGGGCGTTGATGTCGGCGAATCGGGCCAGCTCCTCGTCGGCGTGCTTGATCGACTCGACGCAGCGCGGCCGCTCGCCGTCGTAGACCGCCGCCTTGGTCGAGGTGTTGCCGGGATTGATGGCCAGGATCAGTTCGCTTGCCATGGCCGCCTCACAGCCTCGTCGGGACGTACTTGCCGATGATCAGCTCCAGCTTCCGGTAGGTCTTGGCCGGGATCAGCGCCGGGGCGGTGATGATCGAGGCGGCCAGGGCCGAGGCGCAGGCGCAGCCGCGCTCTCGCGGCAGCGCCTCGACCAGCGCCGGCAGCAGTTTCTTGATCTGGGCCACCCCCTTCTTCAGGTTGGCCACGACCATCTCCACCGTCACCGCCTCCTGGCTGCGGTGCCAGCGGTCGTAGTCGGTGACGAAGGCCAGCGGCAGGAAGCACATCTCCAGCTCGCGGGCCAGCTTGGCCTCGACCGCCTGCGTCATGCCGATCAGCGCGTAGCCCAGGCGGCGGTTGGCCTCGGACTCGGCGCGGCTGGAAAACTGCGGCCCCTCCATGTTGCAATAGGCGCCGCCCAGGTGGGAGGCGACGCCCGCCTCGCCGGCCAGGCGCTGGGCCAGCGGCGCCAGGACCGGGCAGGCGGGCTCGGCCAGCGACACGTGGGCGACCACCCCCTCGCCGAAAAAGGTCTTTTCGCGCCTGTACGTCTGGTCGACGTACTGGTCGGGGATGACCAGCTCTCCGGGCTTGAGCTCCTCCTTGAGCGAGCCGACGGCGGTGATGGAGACCAGGCGCTCCACCTTCAGCATCTTCATGGCGTACAGGTTGGCCCGGTAGTTCACCTCCGAGGGGCTGAGGCGGTGGCCATGGCCGTGGCGGGCCAGGAAGGCCAGCGAGCGGCCGCGCAGCCTGCCCAGCAGCAGCTTCTCCGACGGGTCGCCGAAGGGCGTGCGCAGCCGGACCGCGTGCGCCTCTTCCAGCCCCTCCAGGTCGTAGAAGCCGCTGCCGCCGATGATGCCGATCTCCGCGTATTCCATGGCGTCTCCTCTCCGGCGCCCGGTCTGGGCGCGCCGGCCCTGATTATCGGGAAACGACGGGGCAAAGTCAACAGCCGCGGCCAATTCCGCCGCCGCCGCCGTCCAACCCTGCGGAGCGCTTGGGGGGCCCTCATGGAAGCCATTTTCGATCTGCGCCCGCTTTATTTTCCGCGGCGCCCGGCCTTCGCCCTTGACTTTGGCCGCGGGCTTGCGGGTATAATCAGGGTCATGAATGCCTTGTGGGACAGCGATGCCCGGCTGCTGGGCGCCATCCTGGCCGGCGACGACGCGGCCTGGCAGCGCTTTATCCTGCAATACTCGAACTTCATTTACCGCGCCTTCGTGCGCTACACCGACGATTACGACGAGAAGATGGCCGTGTACCTGCACGTGCTGGAGAAGCTGCGCGAAAACCGCTTCGAGCGCCTGCGCCGCTTCTCTTTCCAGGCCAAGCTCTCCACCTGGCTGACGGTGGTGGCGCGGCGGCTGGCCCTCGATTTTCTGCGCGCCCGCTACGGCCGCGATTTCGCGCTGAAGAAGGTGCGCGTGGTCTCCCTGGAGGGCTCCGGCGAGGGCGAGCCCGACTACGGGCGCATCCTGGCCGACCTGCGCACCCCGGAGGCGGCCGCCGCCGCCGGCGAGCGCGACCAGATGCGGCGGCAGCTGGCAGAAGCGCTGAACCGGGTGATGGCCGCCCTCGACGACAAGGAGAGGCTGGCCCTGCAGCTGGTCTATTTCGAGGGGCTGAAGATCAACGAGGCGGGAAAGGCGCTGCGCCTGCCCTCGCCCTACAAGTTCCTGGCCAGGGTGCTGAAAAAAATCCGCGGCGAGCTGCTGGCGCAGCCGGGTTTCAGCCGCGACGCGGTCGCCGCCGCCTTCGAGGGGGAAGCCCATGACTGAGCACGTGAGCGGCGAGGCCCTGGCGGCTTACGTCGACGGCCGCCTGCAGCGGCGCGAGCGGGGCGCGCTGGAGGCTCACCTCGGCCGCTGCCCGGAGTGCCGCCGCGAGCTGGCCGACGTGGTCGCGGCCCTGGCGGGCCGGGAAGAGGTTCCCGGCGACTTCCTGGACAAGGCTCTGGCCGGAGCGGGCGTGCGCCGCCCGGCCCGCCCCCTGCTTGTTTTTCGTCCCGCCTTCGGCGTGGCCGCCGCCTTCCTGGTCGCCGCGCTGGTAGGGTTTTTCTTTCTCGGCCGCGGCCGCCTGGAGGTGCCTCCGCCCGCCGTCGCCGGCCAGCCGGCGGCCGGATGGAAAGGCGGCCAGCCCGCCGCCGCGGGCGAAACCCCGGCCGCTGCCGTCCCCCGTCCGCTGCCCGAGGCGTCCGCGGACGAGAAAAGGGCGGCGGGGCATGGCGCCGGCGACCGTTTCGCCATTCCGGCTGCCAAGGACAAGGCGGAGCCTGCCGCCGCGCCCGCGGCTGCGCCGGCCCAGCCCGTCCGCCAGGCCGGAGAGGCCGAAGGCGTTCGCGCCGCTGACGCCGTTGCCGCAGTTGGCCGCCTTGAGCAGGCTCCGGCGCTGGAGCCGGAACGGGAAATCGGCGAATCCAGCCTCGGCGTTGCTCCCGGGGCGGCGTCCGTCCCGCAAAAATCTCGAACGGCGGAGTCCGCCTTCCAGGACCGGGCCCGGCCGCAAGAGCAGGCCGCGCCGGCCCTGCGCCGGATGCGGGCTGCCTCCGGGGCGCTGCAGCTGCTGCTGGCGGCCAGCGGCGTCGCCGCCGCCCCGCCGACCATGGGGCTGATGGAGCTGGCCTCCGGGCCTTTGGTCAGCGTTGCCGGCGACGCGGCCGCCGCCGACCTGCTGCCCCCGGGCCTGGCCGCCGTCGGCGACTGGCTGCCGCCGGGCGCCGCCCTGGAGCTGGCCATCGACGCCGGCGGCCGGGTGACGGCGGTGACCCTGCTGGGGGAATGGGGGCGGGACGCGGCGGCGCGGGCCAGGCAGGAGGCGCTGCGCTTGGCCTTCTTGCCGCAGGACCGGCCGCGGCGGCGGGCCGTCCTCAGGCGCGATCCCCCTATTTGACCGCGAATTCCTTGCGGGCCAGGAAGCGCCCGTCGGCGCTGACCACCACCGTCCAGGTTCCCTTCATCCCGGCAAAGGCTGCCCGCGGCAGGGTGTCCCAGGCGGCGAAATAGGCCAGGGTCCGGCCCCTGGCGTTGGCGGCCACGCTCTTGGAGAGTCGGATGCGCTTGTTCTCCGGCGAATACCAGTGCCACTGCAGGGCCAGGGCGCGGTTCACGTTCAGGACCTTGATCAGCGCGTGGACGGCCTCGGCCGCCTCGTCGGCCGCCTGGTCGGCGACCGGCCGCTCCAGGTCCAGGGAGCCGGGAGGGGCGGTGACGACGGCCAGCGCGGCGACCACTTCCTGGGGATCGGGCGGCAGGGCGACCTTCAGGCTGACGCAGGCGGCCGGCGACAGCAGCAGGGCCAGGCCCAGCGCTCGGGCCAAGAGCCGGGGCGCGGCGCCGGGGACGGTTGGCGGTTTCATCGCCGCCATTGTAGCGGCTTTGCCTGCCGCTGGCAAGGGCCGTCAGCGCGCTGTTTCTTGACTTTGGCCGCCTTTGCGGGTATAGTGGGGCGCGCCGGGCCCCTGGCCCGCGCTCTGCCCATGCGCGACATCAGCATCTCCATCCGCGGCGGCCGGCCGCTGGCCGGCCGCGTCGAAGTTTCCGGCGCCAAGAACGCCGCCCTGCCCGAGCTGGCCGCCGTCTGCCTGAGCGCCGAGCCCCTGGCGTTCCGCAACCTGCCGCTGGTGGAGGACGTCAAGGTCATGATCGCCGCCCTGCGCGCCGCCGGCGCCCGGGAGGAGCCCGCCGGCGGCGAAGAACCCGGCGGCCGCTCCCTGCGCCTGGCCATGCCGCAGCTGCGCTCGCCGCAGGTCGCGCCGGAGATCGCCAGCACCACCCGCGCCTCGGTGCTGCTGCTCGGGCCCATGCTGGCCCGCTGCGGCGAGGCGCGCGTCTCCATGCCCGGCGGCTGCGCCATCGGCGAGCGCAAGATCGACTTCCACCTCCAGGGGCTGGAGCGCATGGGCGCCCAGATCCGCGCCGAAGGCGATTACCTCGTCGCCCGCTGCCGCCGCCTGCGCGGCATCGAGTTCGACTTTCCGGGCAAGACGGTCACCGGCACCGAGAACCTGCTGATGGCCGCCTGCCTGGCCGAGGGGACGACCGTCCTGCGCAACTGCGCCCTGGAGCCCGAGGTGGCCGACCTGGCCTCGCTGCTGGCGGCCATGGGCGCCGACATCGCCGCCGCCGACGGCGGCGAGACGTACGTCGTCCGCGGCCAGGCCGCGCTCCACGGCGCCGGACACCGCGTCATTCCCGACCGCATCGAGGCCGGCACCTACCTGATCGCCGGCTGCCTGTGCGGCAACGACATCCGCGTCGGCGGCGTGGTCCCCGGCCACCTGGGCAGCCTGCTGGACGTGCTGCGCGGCATGGGCGCCGACGTCGAGGCCGGCGACGGCGAGTTCCGCTCCCGCGGCGGCGCCATTCTGCAGCCGGCCGCGGTGGACACCCTGCCCTACCCCGGCTTTCCCACCGACATGCAGGCCCAGCTGACCACCCTGTTCACCCAGG
>CAYXCX010000107.1:3981-6696 GCA_964463405.1 uncultured Clostridia bacterium | reverse complement strand
TGTTGCGCATGCTTGCGTCGCATCGGCCGCGCCCCGCCGCGGCCGGACCGCCGGAGCTGGAGCCATGAAAAGACGCCGGGCGCGGATGAAGTGGATGGAGGAGGGCGAGACGCCGCTGGGGTCCTGGGCCGTCTTCCTGGGGGAGAACGGACCCGGCAGCGCCAAGATCACCGGCCGCCTGTACGTCACCGACCGTCATGTCTATTTCCAGTCGGGACTGATGTTGGACGCCAACGCCTGGACAAAGGTGGGGCCCGGCGCCCTGGACTGGCACGGGGGCAATGAGCCGCCGTTCCAGGTCCTTGGCGACGTGCTAAGAATTCCGCGCGGCCGCATCGCCCACGCGGCGGCCTCGCGCCAGTGGTGGATCGTTCCCCTCAGGTCGCTCCATCTGCGCCTGGACGACGGCGCGGAGTGGGTCTTCCGCTTCGGCCTGTTTTCGCCCAAGCCGGCCCTGGCCGCCTTGGGCGGCGACCTGCGCGCCCCCGAATTGCCCACGGCACCCTGAGCCCCCGGCCGAACGGCGTGAGCGGCCCTCAGGCGCTGCTCGGCGCGCGTCGCGGGATCACGCCGGCTCCTGGATTTGCCTGGCCAGCTCTACCTCGGTGGCAACAAAGAGGATGCGGCTGAACTGCCGGCCCAGGATGTAAAGCTGCTGCCACAGGAAGGCGGCCAGGACCAGCCAGGGCGTCCCCGTGGGCAGGACCCGGGCCACTTCGAGGTAGAGCAGCGTCAGCGCCGCGAACGCCAGCCCGGCCAGCAGATAGAGCCCCCAGGCCCTGAAGAAGCGGCGTCCGAGCCATCCCAGCGTCCGCCAGGCTTCGCGCAGCACGCCGCGGCGGCCGCCGGCGGCCAGGCCGATCTTGACGTAGTCGAAGAACATGGCGACGGCGCCCAGGAGAAGGACCAGCGCCAGCAGGCGGAGGAGGTTCGCGCCCAGGACCGGCCATTCGGTGGCCGCCCGGCGGGTCAGGGTTCGCAGCGCGGCGGCCAGCAGTCTGTGCAGCGCGCCGGCCACCAGCAAGTAGGCGGGGATGGAGAGGAGGGCCAGGCGCAGGAAGCGCCAGAAATAGAGGCCGCAGTCATGGAAAAATTCGGCCGGCGTGGAGCGGCCGGCGGGGCGCAGCAGGCCGCCGATCATGCCGCCGTTGAGAAATACGGCCAGCAGCAGGTAGAATGCCGCCCCGATCGCCAGCAGCCCAAAAGCCAGGGGAGCGGAGTCCATGGCGCGCCGGCTGAAATCGGCAAGCCAGTGGATGTCGGTCCGGGCCAGGAGGTCGCCGGAGCTGAGCGAGCGCGACACGTGGCCGTGGACGAAGATGGCCAGGGGCGCCGCGATCAGCAGGGCGGCCGCGAAATTGACCGCCCACAGGCGCAGGGCCATCCGGCCCTGGCGCACGGTCCTGGACAGTCCCTTGTTGAACAGCGTGAGGGTTGACATGGCGGGCTCCTAGATCAGGGCGCTGGCGAACTGCAGCAGGTTCTGCGTCCAGAAGAGCAGCTTGGCCGACCAGCGCAGGGCGCCCGCCGGCTTGGCCTTGGCGGCGAGGCTGTTGTTGCTCAGGTCGCGGTCGACCAGGAACACCCGCTCGGGGTCGACCTGGGCGAAGCGGATCTTGCTCGGCCCCTCGTAGGTGAAATCGATCCAGCGGCCCTGGCCGTCCCACGGCTCCACCCTGCGGCGGCCGTCGGCGAAGACCACCAGGACCTTCAGCCGCACCCCGGGCCCCGGCCGCGCCTCGCCGAGGCGCTCGACGCGGACGCGGGTCAGGTAGCGCTTCTTCTCGTTCTTCCGGTCCAGCCGCCGGGCCTCGCTGGCGGTCGTCTCGGCCTTCTTGCCCTGGCGGGCGAAGACCCCGCGCGGCGTCCGGACCTCGGAGGAGACGGCCCGGGTGACGCTGTAGTCCCATTCCTTGGCCGCGCGGAAGAACTCGTCGAAGAACCAGCCCAGGTCGCGGCCGCTGACCTCGCAGGCCGTGGCCGCAAAATCGGCGGTCGTCGGGTGGCGGAAGCGGAAGCGGGCATGGAACGTGCGCAGCAGGCGCAGCATCGTCTCCTTGCCGATGAGGTTCTCCAGGGTGCGCAGGTTGGTCGCCGCCCGCATGTAGACGTTCATCGCGTAGCTCATGGAGGAGGAGAAGCGCCAGGAAGCGGTGGTCACCGGGTCGAGGCGGGCGGCCTGGACGGCGGCCATGCGGTCGAGCTCCAGGTCGGCGTACTTGAAGCGGCCGCTGTAGCGGCTGAGAGGGACGCCGGCAACGTTGAGGGGCAGCGCGCCGGGCCCGTAGGCCTTGGCCAGGACCTTGCCCGTCGAGTAGGTGTTGATCCCCTCGTTCTCCTGCGGCGAGGGCAGCACCCGGGTGCCGGCGGTGAACAGGGTCTGGTACTCCATGCCGCCGCTGCCGCTGCGGAAGGGCGGGTCGACCAGGGTCACCTGGGCGTAGGGGTAGGGGCCGTACCACAGGCCGTAATACTTGAGGGCGGCGCGCAGCGCCTTGAAGTGGCGCTCGGCCTGGCCGCGGTGCTCGGGGTTGATCAGCAGAATCATCTTCACGTCGGGCAGGCGGACCTGCGCCAGCGGCAGGCGCAGGGCGCCGGCGACCGCGCGCAATTCGGCCTCGCTCACTTCGGCGGCGGCGACGAAGTCGCGCTCGAGGCGGACGTAGTCGGGGTCGGCCGGCCAGGCGAAGGCGTGGACCCGCTCCTGGCCGAAGG
>CAYXCX010000107.1:0-3971 GCA_964463405.1 uncultured Clostridia bacterium | reverse complement strand
TCAGGGTCTTGCGGCCCTTGCCGGCGTCAGCGGCGGCGACCTGGCGGCCGGCGGCGCCGACCACGTACTGCGCGGGAACGGTGACGTGGACGATGAAGTCGGCGAAATCGGCGAAGAACTCGCTGTTCAGGTGGTACTGGTGGCAGTTCCAGCCCTTGCCTTCCTCGTAGACTCCGGGCTTGGGGAACCACTGGCCGATGAAGTAGCCGTTGTGGTAGTAGCCCGAGCGGCGGACCGTCCTGGGGATCTTGGCGCGGAAGGCGATCTCCAGCTCGGCCGCCTCGCCCGGCGCCAGCGGCTTGGGCAGCGTTACGCGCATGACCGTCTGGTCGCCGCCATGGCGGGGCAGGTCGGGGATCATGAATTCCAGCGTCGGCTTCAGGTCGGCCCCGCCCTGCAGGCGGATGGCGTCGACGTCGATCCAGCCCCAGTCGCCGTCGCGGACGTCGGTGTCGCCGTGGCCGTCGGCGCCGAAATCCTCCTGCCGCGCCTCCTGCATGAAGGCGCTCTCCTCGTTCTTGAAGGCGTTCCAATAAAGGTGGAACCAGAGGTCAGCGACGGTGTCGCGCGTTGTGTTGGTCCAGCGGATCGTCTCGCGGCCGTGCAGCATCTTGGCCGCCGGGTCGAGCGTGACCCAGATTTCGTATTGCAGCGGCATGGGCGCGGGCGCTGCCGCCTGGGCGCCTGCGGCCCCGGCAGGGACATCCGCCAGCCCTGCCTGGGCCGCAGCCAGGGAGGGGAGTAGAAGGGAAAAAATTATGAGGGCCTTCTTCATGAGCACCTCCGGGGATTTCACTATCCGTTAAACGAAGCTTGCTTGACAATAGTTTCCATTCATTGAACTTGGCGGAGGGCGGACGGCTGACGGCAGACGGCAACAGCGTGGAAACGATTTCAGTGACAAGTGACGAGTGACAAGGAAGAAAGGAGAAAGGCAATCAGTATGGCGATTGCGTTTCCTCGTTACTCGTCACTCGTTACTTGTCACTGAGTGCGGCGCTTCGCCGTCTTTTGCTGTTGCCGTACGCCGTATACCGTACACCGAACGCCGAGAGCTGACTTCAGATCAAGGGCCAGGTCTGCGTCGGCAGGTAGAAGATCATCTCCACCTGCGTGCCGGACCCCTTCTCGGAGAGGATCACCAGCTTGTCGGCGAAGCGCTTCATGTTGGCGATGCCCATGCCGGCGCCGAAGCCGCGCTCGCGGATGTGGTCGGGGGCGGTGGAGTACCCTTCCTTCATGGCCTTTTCCAGGTCCTCGATGCCCACGCCGTCGTCCACCACGCGCACGATGAAACGGTCCTCGTCCTGGAAGAAATAGATGTCGCCCTGCCCCTTGCTGTGGATGACCACGTTGGTCTCGGCCTCGTAGGTGGCGACGCCGACCCGGCGCACGATGTCGTTGTGGAAGTTCTTGCCGGCCAGGAACTGCTTGAGCATGGCCGCGCCGCTGCCGGCGCCGTCAATGTCGGCGCTGTCGATGTGGTAGTGGAAGTTGGCCTGGTCGGAGTTCAGCTTCTCGCCGGTGATGGCCGAGTACTCGGTGTCCAGCGTGCTGGCGCGCTTGCGGTCGTGGATGTAGATGAGGTTGAACTTTTCCAGGATGCCGTGCAGGATGTCTTCCTTGGTGAGAATGCCGCAGACGCGGCCGTCGTCGTCGACGACCGGGAAGCGGCCGAAGCGGAAGCTGGAGAATTTTTCCACCGCCGTTGCCAGCGGATCGTCGCGGCGGACGGTCACCACCTCGGCCGACATGATGCGGCGGATGGGATCCTGGATGGTGTTGAACTCCAGGGCGTGGATGATGTCCTCGATGCTGATGATGCCCACCAGGCGCCGGCTCTCGTCGACCACCGGCATGCCCGAGATCTTCTTGATCTTCATCAGCTCCTTGGCGTGGGCAATCTTCTTGTCGGCGGCGATCTCCACCACGCGGGTGGTCATGACGTCGCCGACCTTGAGGTCGGCGAAGATGCCGGCGTAGCGTGAGAGGTCAGCCCTGTCCGGCATCGGCTCCCCGCAGGCCCAGGGCCCAGACCTTGCCGCAAGAGGAGTAGAGGTAGCCGCGGGTGCGCAGCAGCAGGAAGTTGTTTTCGCGGGCGTAGGCGATGGTTTCGGGGGCGACGGTCTTGCCGCGCACGACGATCAGCCCCAGCAGGTCGGTGACCAGCGCCGAGCGGATCACCTGCGGGTAGGTGTAGCCGGTGAGCACGATCATGCCCGGCTGGGTCAGGGCCAGGATGTCGCTGATCATGTCGCTGGCGCCGACCGACTTCACCTCCAGGTCCAGCTTGCCCTCGCCGGAGAGGACCTCGGCGTCGAGCAGCGCCACGATGTCGCGGACCTTGGTCATGGTTCTTCCCCCGCCCCGGCGTCAGTTCTCGCTGTAGATCTCCTTCTCGTACACCGTTTCCAGGCGCAGCTTGTGCTTGGCCTCTTCCTGGGCCAGGGCCAGGAAGGTTTCGCGCAGCCCCTCGTCCTGGGCCATGGCCGCCAGGTCGCTGTAGAGCTTGAACGAGGCCTTTTCGCGGCGCATGGCCACGATCAGCGCCTCCTGGTAGTCCATGTCCGGCGTGGGCACGATGTCGACCAGGTAATCGACGATCTTCAGGTCGGTCACCTGCTTGGCCGCCGGCTTGAAGGTGCTGCCGCTCTTGACGCGCAGCAGCTTTTCCTTGTGCTTGTTCTCCTCGCCGGCGAACAGGACGAACTGCTCGGCCAGGGCCCTGTTTTCCAGCTTTTCCGCCCACTCCAGGTAGAACAGCCGGGCCTCCTCCTCCTTCTCGATGGCGAAGTCGAGGACCTCGTCCACCGACTGGAAGTGGGAGATCACGTCCATGGGCTGGCCGCAGCAGACCAGCTGCCCCCTGCCCTCGGCGATCACCTTGACGATCTTGCCGCATAGCGCGCACTTGAAGAACTCGCTCATGGCTACCTCCAGGTTTGGCGAAGGGCATTGTAGCAAAGAAGCCCCGGTTCTGCAAGGAAACATCGTGATGGTGTCCGTGTTGGTGCCCACGTTTGCAGCCGCAGCCAGCGATCTCTTGCTGCCGCGAACCGCGAATCACGAATTGTGACAGGTCAGTCCGATGCGATCCCTTGTCACGTCTCGCTTTTCACCCTGCGCGGCAATAACGTTTCAGCGCAAACTATTTCTTGACTTTCCTTTCCGTTTTTTATAAGATGGCTCTCTGATGCCGGGGCGCTTTCCGCGCCCCGCAGATTCGTTTTTTTGGCCGGAGGAAAGGGCCGCGCCGCCGCATTTCCTCCCGCCGCAGGAGATCCGGGATGCAGGTCAAGGAAGTCGCCGAGAAGCTGGGGCTGAAAGTCCTGGCCCGAGGCCGGGAGCAGCAAGTCACCAGCGGCTACGCGTCCGACCTGCTCTCCGACGTCATCGCCAACGCCGAGGAAGGCTGCCTGTGGATCACGGTGCAGCGCCACCTGAACATCGTCGCCGTGGCCCAGCTGAAAAAGCTGGCCGCCATCGTCATCAGCCGCGGCGGCGCGCCGGAGCCGCCGGTGCTGGCGCGGGCCGAGCAGGAGGGGCTCTTCATCCTCGCCGCCGCCGACGATTCCTTCACGGTCTCCGGCAAGCTGTACGCCCTGCTGGGCGGCGGCCGCTGAGGCGCCGCAGCCGATGCGCGCGCCGGCCGGCTCGCAGCGTTCCCGCCAACAAGGAGGCTAGCCATGGAAGCTCAAGCGGTTCATGTCCCGGACAACGAGCAGTACCGGGAGCTTAAGCGGTTCATCGACGCCAGCCGCGGCGTCCCCGGCCCGCTGATCCAGGTGCTGCACCGGGCGCAGAAGATCTTCGGCTACCTGCCGCTGGAGGTCCAGCACTTCGTGGCCCGCGAGCTGGGCGTGCCGCTGTCCAAGGTGTTCGGCGTGGTCACCTTCTACAATTTTTTCCGCATGGACCCGGGCGTTTTTGACGCCCACCAGCCAGCCCCGGCCGCCGGCCTTGCCTTGCTT
>CAYXCX010000106.1:4542-6709 GCA_964463405.1 uncultured Clostridia bacterium | reverse complement strand
CCAGTTGTAGACCGGCAGGGGCAGGGACATCTCGCGCACCTTCGAGACGTACAGCGCCTGGGCCAGAAAACGGAAGCCCAGCCTTTCCGCCAGCTCGCTGCGGCCGTCGGTCACCAGGACGCCGCCGTTCTCGACGAAATCCAGCACCGCGTTCTGCTCCTGCACCTGCAGTTCGCCCGCCGCCGCCTGGGGCACGACCAGCAGGTTGCAGCCGGCCAGCGCCAGATCCCGCGGCCGGCCCAGTTCGCGGACCTGCGGCGCGAAACCGAAGATGCGCAGCAGCGAAGCGAAGCTCCGGTGGTCGTTCCGCTGGGCCTCGGTCTGCGTGCGCCCGGCGAGCAGCAGGGTGCGCGACAGAGTCAGCGGGCGGCTGCGCCGCCGCTGGAACGCCCCGCCCAGCCGGGAGGCCAGGCGCCGCCACCAAGCCCTTTTCTTCGCCGGCGGCAGCCGGTCGACGGCCTCCAGCAGATGCAGCTCGCCGGGCGCCACCGCGACGCGCCGCGACACCTTGCCGGAAAGGCGCCCGGGCGAATAGGTCTCGGCGCTCATGCGGCCCTGGGCGTCCAGCGTGACCTCATGCAGGTACTGGTTGCGCAGCAGCACGCTGCCCGCGCCGCCGGCGGTGGTGATCCAGCGGCCCTGGCCGCGCACGTTGCAGGGAAATTCCCGCAGCGAGACGAAGGTCCAGCCGCGGGCCTTGACGGCGCGCACCAGCTGCTGCAGGTCCTCCAGGGGCAGGAAAGGATGGAAGAAAAACGCGGCCAGCCCGTCGCGCACGGCGTCCATGCCGGCCAAATTGCGCAGCATGGCGGCGGCGTCGCGCCCGCGGTTCTCCAGCGAGAGGTAGCCGAGGTTCTCGGGGATGACCTGGACGCCGGTGTCGGGAAGGGTGACGCGGTACGGCGCCAGCAGCTGCGAGTCGGCGATGTCGGCCACCATGGGCCGTTCGTGGAAGGTATCGAAAAAGCCGGAAATGACGCGGTAATCGCGCTGGCCGGCGGCGTAATGCGGCGTTTCCCAGGCGAGGGGGTACAGGCCGCTGCGGCAGCATTCGCCGATCCCGGCCTCGATGCGCCGCCGCAGCCAGTCCTCGCTCGTGGACGCCAGGGGGGTGTTGGCGATCACGTCCCAAAACTCAACGTCATCGGTGCTGGCGCCGCGGTACTGGTGGCTGACGCCATGCATGACGACGGCTCCGCCCTTGGCCACGGCGTAACGCAGGGCGGCGGTGAGTTCCGGCTTCTCGCTGAGGAACTCCTCCTCCTGGGCGGCGGGATCGACGTAGATCGGGACCAGCGCGAGCTGAAAGGGAACCGCTTCGCCGGCCAGGAAGTCGGCGATGCGGCGGATGGCGGCGGGGTCGCTCTGGGGGGTAATGTCCTCGATGCGCAGCAGCACCCGGCGCGATCGCTCATGGTCCTGGCCGAGGATGTCGTGCAGCAGGTCGGAAAAAACCAGCCAGCGCCCGCCCTCGCGGGCATAGGCGAACGGCGAATCGGCGAAGGCCCAGAGGTTGGAGCCGCGTACGGCGTAGGGCAGGCGCCGGCCGTCCCCGTCCTCGGCCCAGGCCAAAACGCGGCAGCCGCTGCGCCCGGGCTGCAGGGCCTGCAGCTCCCTGTCCTCCTTGGCGAACGAGCGATCGTTGTAGAATATCCGCCAGTCGCGGCCGCGGGTCTCCGGGCCGGCGCGCAGCGGAAAGCGCCCGGGGACAAGGCCGAGCAGCTCGTCAATCTGCAGGTTGATCCAGATCACCGGTTGGCGGCGCCCGGCCACGGCCGCCAACAGGGCGTGGGGCAGCGGCGTCCGTCCCTCCTCGCAGATGGCGAACAGGCAGCCGGCCGCGGCGGCCTGCGCGGGCGGGCAGGCGGCGAGGGGCATCAGGCGGACCTCGTCCAGTTCAAAATGGCTGAGCAGGCACTGGGTGAAGCGGGCGGACACATAGGCGTCGGAGCGCTCCGGCTCGCCGTCGTACAGGATCAGGACGTCGCGCGGCGCGGCCGGCGCCGCGGCCAGCAGCGCGGCGCACAGCAGCCACCCGGCCGCGACCAGCGCCCCCGGGCGCGTCATGCCCGCCCCAGGCGGCGCGCCAGCACGGCCGTGATGCGCTGCGCCGCCCTGCCGGTCGGCGCGGCAACCCAGCACAGCGGAATGGCGAACATCGCCAGAA
>CAYXCX010000106.1:4150-4532 GCA_964463405.1 uncultured Clostridia bacterium | reverse complement strand
GCCGTCTCCGTAGGGGCTGGATGGGCGCGCCATGCGCCGGTAAGCCCCGCGATCACGCAGCAGCTGCTGGACCCGGCGCACGATCGCCCGGCGCTGCGTGCCGACCAGTTCCACTCCTCCTGCCTGCACCCCCTCCGGGCGCTCCGTTTCGCGGCGCATGACCAGCACCGGCTTGCCCAGGGCGGGAGCCTCCTCCTGGATGCCTCCGGAGTCTGCAAGGTATTGCCGGATCCTCTCGGAAAAGGAACCGTAAAAACACTTGCAAACGGTCTTCATATCGAGCATATAACCGTACCTATGGGTGTGGTTTGCATGATATATGAAGCTCGTCCGAATGTCACATCCGATGCTGCTTCACTCTGCATAAAGAGCGGTAACTCGG
>CAYXCX010000106.1:2452-4140 GCA_964463405.1 uncultured Clostridia bacterium | reverse complement strand
GATGCCTCCGGAGTCGGTGAGGATCAGGCGGGCGCGGCCCATCAGGAAAACGAAGGGCTCGTAGGCCAGCGGCTCGATGAGGCGGATGTTATCCACGCCGTCCAGCAGGGCGCGCACGGGCCCGCGCACGCTGGGGTTGAGGTGAAGCGGATACACGACGCGCAGCCGCGGGTCGCCGCGGGCGATGTCGCGCAGCGCCTGGCAGATCTGGCGCAGGGGGAGCCCGAAGCTCTCGCGGCGGTGCCCGGTGACCAGGATGACCGGAGCGCCGCCGTCGCCCAGGTCCAGGTCCCAGGCGGCGCGGAAATACTCCAGCCAGCGGCGCCGGGCCCGCTCCGTCCGCAGCCGGCGCCGCATCATGGCCAGGGCGTCGATCACCGTGTTGCCCGTCACCCAGACGGACCCGGGCGCCACGCCGCAGGCGAGCAGGTTCTGCCTGGCCCCGGCCGTGGGCGCGAAATGAAAATCGGCGAGCACCGCCAGCAGCCGACGGTTGATCTCCTCTGGGAACGGCAGCCTGCGGTCGTGGGTGCGCAGGCCGGCCTCGACATGGGCCACCGGCACCCGCAGGTAAAAGGCGGCCAGGGCGGCGGCGAAGGCGGTGGTGGTGTCGCCCTGCACGACCACCACGTCCGGCCTCTCCTGCTCAAGGACGGGGCGCATGGCGCGGATGACGTCGGCGCCGAGGTCGAGCGGCTCCTGGCCTTCGCGCATCAAGTCGAGGTCGATGTCGGGGACGATGGCGAAGGCCTGCAGGACCTGATCGAGCATCTGCCGGTGCTGCGCGGTCAGGCAGACGCGCACACAAAAGCGCGAGCGCTCGCGGCGCAGCCTGGCGATCACCGGGGCCAGCTTGATGGCCTCCGGCCGCGTTCCCAGGACCACCAGCACCCGCCGCCGACGAGCCGCCATCCGGTTCCTCCCCTGCAGTCTAAAAATAGAAGTTGACGCCTCCCGAAACATAATCGCCGCTGAATCGGGTCTCAGCGGTTTCGCTGTAACGCGTATAGGTGATCGTGACGGTGAGCGGGTTGCGCGGAGTGAAATTCAGGCCGGCCGACCAGGCGAACGTGCTTACGCTCTCGGAATTGCCGCCGAAATGGAGCTGGGGATTGAGTTCCAGATTCGCGGCCAGGGACAGCTTCAGCCCGGCGTGCCAGACGAACAGCGAGATGCGGCGCACCGCCTCGTCGGGGTACCACAGCGTGGACTTCTCGTTCACCAGGTACAGCCCGGTCTCGACGGCCAGCGGCCGCCAAAGCCGGTAGGCGCAGCCGATGTCGGCGCCGCTGGCGTTGTAGCCGCCCGAGCCGAACATCTGGAACAGGGCGGCGTAGGCGTCGAGCCGGCCCTGCTGGCGATAGTAGACGCCGGCCAGCATGTTCAAGGACGATCGCTGCCGCTGGTCGACGCCGTCCTCGTTCAGGTAGTCGAAGGCGATCGTCTGCCGGCGGTACTTGACGATCAGCGACGACGTGCGGTCCAGGGGGACGCGCAGGCCGGCCCAGGGCGCCAGGGAAAAGAGGCGATAGCGGCCGCCAAGGAAGGTCTCCACGCCGAATTGGGGGACCACGCGCCCGCAGAGGGGCAGCGCCGCCAGCAGCAGCAGCCCCGCCGCCAGCCGTTTCATGGGGCCGTCTCCCGGCTGTCGTCGCCGTAGCGGAAAAAATCCAGGCATTCGCGGCCGA
>CAYXCX010000106.1:0-2442 GCA_964463405.1 uncultured Clostridia bacterium | reverse complement strand
TCTCCTGGCTGCGGATCCGCTCGAAATATGGGGTGGCGAAGCGCAGCCGCGCCGGCCGCTCGAGCACGACCAGGCCGCCGGGGCGCAGCACGCCGCGCTTGTGGATGACTTTCAGCGGATTGGCGTACTCCAGCATGGCGTAGGGCGGGTCGAGGTAGGCCAGGTCGAAGCGGAAGCCGTCCCTGGCCAGGGCGATGATCGAGCGATTGAAGTCGCCGCAGATGACGCGGTAGAAGTCGGGGGCGACGCCGATCTTATCCAGGTTGTGGCGGATGGCGCGGGCAGCCTCGGGCAGGTCGTCGACAAAGACCACGTACTCGGCGCCGCGCGACAGGGCCTCGATGCCGATGTTGCCGCTGCCGGCAAAGCCGTCCAGGAAGATCTTCTCCTTGACGTCGGCCTGCAGGATGTCGAAGAAGGTGAGCTTGACCTTGGACATGGTGGGGCGGATGAGCGGGCTCTTGCCGGCACGCAGCACCCGGCCCTTGTACAGGCCGCTGTTGATGCGGATCATGGGCCCAGAATATCCGTTTTTCATCCTCCGGTCAAGCCCGATCCCGCCGGGCGCTGGCAACGAAACGATTTTGCGTTATAATGGTTGGCAAAAACATGATCAAACGCTTTCATGAACTGCAGGAGCGGATCCTGAGCTACTACCCCGAGGCCAACATCGGCCTGCTCAAAAAGGCCTACTCCATCGCCACCAACGCCCACATGAACCAGCTGCGCGCCTCGCGGGAGCCCTACATCACCCACCCGCTGACGGTGGCCGGCATCCTGGCCGAGATGAAGCTCGACGAGATCTCCATCGCCGCCGGCCTGCTGCACGACGTGATCGAGGACTCGCAGTACAGCCGCGACGACCTCACCCACCTCTTTGGCCAGGAGATCAGCGACATCGTCTGGGGAGTGACCAAGATCTCCAAGATCTCCGAGGTCGACGTCGAGGACGCCCAGGCCGAAACGCTCAAGAAGATGATCATCGCCATGACCGCCGACGTGCGCGTGATCCTGATCAAGCTGGCCGACCGCCTGCACAACGTGCGCACCTTGGGCCACCTGGACCGCGAAAAGCAGGTCAAGATCGCCCGCGAGACGCTGGAGATCTACGCCCCCATCGCCTACCGCCTGGGCATGGGCAAGGTCCGCGACGAGCTGGAGGACCTGGCCTTCATTTACCTGTACCCCGAGGACTACCAGCGCATCAAAGCCGAAGTCGGCGGCCGGACCGAGTGGGCGCTGCAGCAGGTGGAGAGCCTGCAGAAGAAGATCCGCGCCCTGCTGCGGGAGCTCAAGATCAAGGCCGAGATCCAGTACCGCATCAAGCGCGAGATCTCCATCTTCCGCAAGCTGCAGAAGCAGAACATCGAGCTGGAGAACGTCTACGACCTGCTGGCCCTGCGGGTGATCACCGACACGGTGGCCAACTGCTACGTGATCATGGGCGCCATCCACCAGCAGTGGGTGCACATCCCCAGCCGCTGGCGCGACTTCATCACCAATCCCAAGAGCAACTTCTACCAGTCGATCCACACCACCATCATCACCCGCGAGGGGGTCAAGTTCGAGATCCAGATCCGCACCCAGGAGATGCACCGCAACGCCGAGGAGGGCATCGCCGCCCACTGGAAGTACAAGGAGGGGCTGGCCTTCCTGGACAACGACCACCGCCTGGAGTGGTTCCGCGAAATGATCGAGACGCACAAGACCAATCCCGACCCCAAGGAGTTCCTCAGCCTGGTCAAGCGCGACCTCACCCCCAACGAAATCTACGTGTTCACGCCCAAGGGCAAGGTGGTCAACCTCAAGGCCGGCTCCACGCCCATCGACTTCGCCTACGCCATCCACTCGGAAGTCGGCGACCACTGCAAGAGCGCCATCGTCAACGAGAAACTGGTGCCGCTGCGCACGCGCCTGAACTCGGGAGACGTGGTGGAGATCGTCACGCAGAAAGACGGCCGCCCCAGCGCCGACTGGCTGCGCTTCGCCGTCACCGCCCGGGCCAAGAAGCGCATCATGGCCTGGCTGCAGAAGCAGGAATCGGCCGGGGACCTCGAGCGCGGGCGCCGCCTGTGGGGCAAGGTGCTGCGCGAGATCGGCCGCCGCCAGCGCCTGCACTTCGACGAGCCGGACATCGCCCGCCGGCTGCAGGCGCTGCGCTACGAGGACCTGGACACGTTCCTGCGCGACGTGGGCGGCGGTCGCCGGACGCTCGACCGCCAGGCGCTGAAAAGCCTGTTCCCCGAGGCCGGCGCCGTGACCCTGCCGGCGCGGCGCCGGCCGGCGCCGCGCCGCGGCGAGCGCCACAAACTGGTTTGCGTCGAGGGGCAGGAAGACATCGACTTTGCCTTCGCCAAGTGCTGCCACCCCATCAAGGGCGAGGAGATCGTGGGCTACGTCACCAAGAACCGCGGCCTGCGGGGGCACCGCCGGAGCTGCCAC
>CAYXCX010000105.1:0-6790 GCA_964463405.1 uncultured Clostridia bacterium | reverse complement strand
GACCTGAACCTGATCAACCTCTTCCCCAAGCGCATCATCAAGCTGGACAAGGGGCAGCTGGTGCTCGACCGCCCCTGCGAGGCCGGCTGACCATGCGCTTCCTCGCCCGCGCGCTGCAGCAGGCGCTGGCCAGCATCGGCCGCAACAAGTCGGTCAACTTCCTCTGCCTGGGCATCATCGCCTTCGCCCTGCTGGTGCCCGGCATCTTCGGCTTCCTCTCCTTCCACCTGGACCGCGCCATCAGCCGCCTGAGCGACCGCGTCGAGGCCATCTTCTACCTGCGCGACGGCGCCGAGGCCGAGGCCGTCGAGGCGCTGACGCGCCGCGTCGGCGCCAGCCTGCTGGTCCAGGAGGTGCACCTGACCAGCCGCGACCAGGCCCGCGCCGCCTTTGCCCGCGAGTTTCCCGAGCTGGAGTACATCCTGGCCGAGTTCAGCACCTCGCCCTTCCCGGCCTCGGTGCGCGCCCGCTTCCGCCCCGATGCCGCCAGCCTGGTGGCCATCGAGTCCTTCATCGCCGACATCCAGCGCAGCCCGCTGGTGGAGAGCGTGCAGCTCAACAGCGACTGGGCGCGCCGGATCGCCACCATCAAGCGGGTCGCCGGCTTTGCCGGCATGTTCCTGAGCGCCATCCTGCTGGCCGTCTCGGCCTTCATCATCTTCAACGTGGTGAAGCTGAACATCTTCACCCGCCGCGAGGAGATCACCATCTTGCGCCTGGTCGGCGCCACCGACGCCTATGTCCGCGCGCCTTTCCTGCTCGAGGGGCTGATCCTGGGCTCGCTGGGCGGCGCCCTGGCCTGCGGCCTGCTGCTGGCCGCCGTCCGCGCCTTCCCGCTCTACGCCGGCTTCCTCTACCAGGTGGTCCTCCAGGTGATCGACTTCCGCCAGCTGCCGGCCAGCATCTTCTGGCGGCTCATCGCCGCCGGGGCGGGCATCGGGCTCGTGTCGTCGTTCCTGTCGCTGAGAAAATTCATCCGGCATACGCCGGGATGAACAGCGAGCAATCGTGACGCGTAACGCGTAACGCGTGACGCGTAACAGCCATGGGATATAAATTTCCGGATCCCAAGCCCCAAATTGCAAATCAATTCCAAGTTCCAAATTCAAATGACCCAAACAAAAGCACTGAAGAGCTTAAAAACAACTTTTGTGATTTGGGAGCAAATCCTTACCAGGCGTCTCACTAGCTCGTTTAATTGCTGCTTCTCGTCACGCGTCACGCGTTACGCGTCACGATAGCTCGATTTGTTCTATACCAGCGAGTCCTTCAACGCCTGCTCCAGCCGCGCCAAGCCGTCCCGCATCACGTCCGCCGACCAGATGCCGGCGATGCGGAAGTGGCGCGGCATCTGGAAAAAGCGCCCCTCGGTGACGACCATGCGCTGCCTGTCCAGCAGCGTGGCGTAAAACTTTTTGGCGTCGATCCCCTCGCGCATCTCGGGAAAGAAAAGGACGCCGTTCTTGGGGATGTAGCAGGAAAGGAACTCGGTGCGGTTGAGGAAGGCGCCGATGACCTCGCGGTTCTCCTTGACCCGCCGGCGCACGCGCCGCTCCAGCTCGGCCAGCGCCGGGCTTTCCAGCAGCAGCCGGGCCAGGTGCAGCGGGGCGAAGGGCAGCTCCGGGGTCAGGTAGTCGCCGAACTGGCGCGCCTTCTCGATCACCGCGGCCGGGGCGAAGGCCCAGCCGCAGCGCAGCGACCCCAGGCCGTGGAACTTGGAGAGCGAGGAGGTGACGATGAACTCCGGATAGTCGACGAACAGCGAGCGCTCGCGGTAGAAGCGGCCGTACACGGCGTCGATGAAGACGTGGACGCCGCGCTCGCGGTTCAGGTCGCGCAGGTACTGCAGCACCTCGGGCGTCAGCTGGCTGCCCGAGGGGTTGTGCGAGTCGCTGAGGATGACCAGGCGCGTCTTCTCGCCCACGCAGGCGGCCAGGGCGTCGACCGACAGCGAAAAGTCGATCGGATCGCGCTTGCAGAAGCGCACGCGCGCCCCCAGGTAGGCCGGCACCTTGAACATGGGCTCGTAGGCCGGGAACTCGACGACCGCCTCGTCGCCGCGCCGCAGCAGCGCCCCCCAGACCAGGAAATTGGCCTGGCTGGCGCCCAACGACAGCAGGATGTTCTCCTCGGGGACCTGCTCGCGGCGGCTCAGCGCCTGCAGCAGCCGGCGGCTGCCCACGGCGGCGTCGCCGGGGCCGGCGTGCAGGCAAACGGCGTCGGGCCCGAACGGCAGCTCGTCGCCGCCGAGCAGGAACTCCATGTTGGAGTAGGCGAAGTTGGCCTGCAGATCGGGGGGCAGCGACTTGACGGTCTGCAGGTGTTCGATCCTCAGGTGCCGGGGCATGGCTCCTCCTTCATTCCTCGAAGACGACGCGCAGGCGCGTTTCCCGGTCGGACTTGGTGACGATGTCGATGGCCGGCAGGCGCACGGCCCGCTCCAGGAACTCGTGGACGGCGTGGGCGTAGCGGCCCGAGCGCTCGGCCTCCGCGGCCAGTTCCTGGAGCACCCCGGCGGCGAACGCCAGGCGGCAGCGGTAGCGCGCGCTGAGCTCGCCAACGATCTCCTGGGCGCGGAGGGCGGCGATCCGTTCCAGGTGCTCCACGGCCAGCGGCGTGAACTGGACGATCTCGTCCACCCAGTCCAGCACGTTCATGATCTTGGGGGCGATGATCACCTCGCCCGAGCGCGGGTCGACCTTGACGAAGCCGATGGCCGAGCCCTTCTTGGCCTCGCCGATGCCGGTCAGGCTGAGGACGAAGAGCAGCCCGGACAGGGGGTGGCGCTTGCCGGCGTCGTCGACGACCTCGCCGCGCGCCAGCGCCTTGCCCAGGAAATCGAGCACCGCCGAGTGGGCCTCCTCGATGTTCTCGAAGAGGATCACCGCGAAGGGGTGGTTTTCGGCCTCGCGGGCCAGGGCGCCGGCCCCGACTCCGCCGCCCACCAGGCGCGGGGCGTCCTCGGCCCGCTTGAAGCCCGCCAGGTCGATGACGCGCAGCTTGTCGGCGCCGCCGAACAGGTACTCGGCCAGCTTGGCGGCGACGAAGCTCTTGCCCACGCCGGTGGGGCCCAGGAAGAGAAAGACGCCCTCGGGGCGCTGCGAACTGACCCGCGTCTCCAGCCGGGCCAGCTTGACGATGCGCGCGATCTCCTCCAGGGCGTCGGCCTGGTTGACGGCGGCGCCGCGCAGGAAATCGAGCAGGCCGCGGGCCTGCTCCTGGGGGTCGAGGCGCACGATCTCGATGGGCAGCCGGGCCAGGGCGCTGACGCTCTGGTGCACGTGGCCGCCGTCCAGCGCCTTGGCCTTTTTCAGCGCCGCCTTGGAGCAGGAGACGTCGAGCAGCTCGATGGCCTTGTCGGGAAAGGCGCGCATGGGGATGAAGCGCTGGGCCAGGGCGTAGACGCTTGCGAACAGCGGCTCGGGGATCGCCAGCCGGTAATAGTCCTCGAAATGCCTGCGCACCCCGCGCAGGATGCTCAGCATCTCCTCCTTTTCGGGCTCGTTCAGCAGGATGGCCGAGAAGTTCGCCGCCAGGACCTCGTCGCCCTTGATGTGGCGGTGGTAGTCCTCGGGGGTGGCGGCGGCGATGACCTGCAGCTCGCGCTCGGCCACGTGCGCCTTGAGCAGGCCCTGCACCTGGGCGGCGCGCCCCGCCTGCCCAGCCAATGGCTCGCCGTGCAGCTCGTCGAGGAACAGGATGATGCGCTCGCCGTGGCGGCGCACCTCGGCGATCAGCTTCTCGAAGTCCTTGGCCAGGCTGTCGGCCGATTCGCGCGAGTAGAAAAACGAGGTCAGCGACAGCTCCAGGATCACCTTGCCCTTCAGGTTGGCCGGCACGCGGCCGCGGTTGATGCGGTCGGCCAGCTCGGTGACCAGGGCCGTCTTGCCCACCCCGGGCTTGCCCACCAGGATGATGTTCTTCTTCAGCCGGCGCTGCAGGGTCTCCAGCAGCGCCTCCAGCTCCTTCTCGCGGCCGATGAAGGGCATGCGCCCCTGGCCGCGGGCCAGTTCGCTCAGGTGGTTGATGAAGGGGTGGAACTCGGCCGAGATGTCCAGCTGCTCCAGGCTCGGGCTCATGCGCATTCCTCCTTGGCTCAGGCGGCGGCTCAGGCGCCGCGGTCTATGAACTGGAACTTGAGCAGGGTGCGGAAGAGGATCTCCAGGTCAAGGCGGAAGGTCCAGTTCTGGATGTAGAAGATGTCGAACTCGATGCGCTTGTCCAGGGGGGTGTTGCCGCGCAGGCCGTGCACCTGGGCCCAGCCGGTCATCCCCGTCTTCACCCTGTGGCGCAGCATGTAGCGCGGGATGCTCTCCTTGAACTTCTCCACCAGCTCGGGGCGCTCGGGTCGCGGCCCCACCAGGCTCATGTCGCCCTTCAGGACGTTGAACAGCTGCGGCAGCTCGTCGATGGACAGCCGGCGCAACACGCGGCCCACGCGGGTCACGCGCGGGTCGCCGCGCGGCGACCAGATCGGGCCGGTGGCTTTCTCGGCGTCGCGGAGCATGGTGCGGAACTTGACCATGCGGAACACGCGGCCGTCCAGGCCCAGGCGCTCCTGGCGGTAGAAGACGGGGCCGCGCGAGTCGAGCTTCAGCAGCAGCGCGACCAGGGCGGCGAAGGGCAGCAGCAGCAGCAGGCCGCAGAACGAGACCAGCAGGTCGAAGAGGCGCTTGCTGGCCGCTGGCCAGCCCTCCAGCGGCGTGTCGCCCAGGTTGATCACCGGCAGCCCCTCGATGTGCTCGAGCCCGGCCTTCAGCGAGGCCAGCTGCAGGATGTCGGGGACCAGGTGCAGGTCGATCAGCAGGTTGTTGCCGCGCTCGATCAGGCGCATGATGGTGGCGTACTCGCGCAGCGGCAGGGCGATGAACAGGTCGGTGACGCCGCGGGCGCGGGCCACCCTTTCCAGGTCGTCGTAGCCGCCCAGGACGGGGGCGCCGGCTGCCGCCGGGGCCAGGAAGCCGCAGACCTCCAGCCCGAAGTGGGCGTAGCGCGAGAGGTTCTGCGCCGTCAGCGCCGCCAGGTCGCCGGCGCCGGCGACCAGCACCCGCGACTGGCCGTTGCGCGCCAGGCGGCGGAAGAGGCGGAACGTCAGCGCCCGGCCGGAGACGAGGCACAGGACCGCCAGCGGGGCATAGGCGGCCAGGAAGACGTGCGAGACCTCGAAGGCGATGAAGCGGTAGCTCTTGAGGTAGCTAAACACCAGCAGCACGGCGAAGGAGGCGGCGGCGGAGTTCAGGATGGCGGTGAACAGGTCGTCGAGGCGGTTGCGCCGCAGCTTGAAGCGGTAGAAGCCCTGGTAGGAGAAGTACACCAGGTGAAAGAAAAGGAGGGCCGGCAGCACGGCCAGGTAGGCGTCCAGGCGCGGCACCCCCTTGGGCACCGACAGCAGCCCCGCATGGAAGCGCAGCCAGAAGGCGGCGAAGAAGGCGGCGGCGATGGCCAGGGCGTCGCCGAACGCATGCAGGCGGGCCAGCTGCTGCCGGCGCTTGCGGATCATGGCGTCCCCGCGGCGACCAGGCTGGCGAACTCGGCGCGGAAGCGCTCGGGGGCAAAGCGCAGGCTGTGGCGGCGGATGGCGGCGGCGTCCAGGTCGAGCCGCTCCAGCTCGGCCAGCGCGCCCCGCAGCCCGGCCACGGTGGCCTCGGGAAACAGGACCCCGGTCCGGCGGTCGAGGACGATGTCGCGGACGCCGCCGCGGTCGAAGGCCACCACCGGCGTGCCGCAGGCCTGGCTCTCGGCGAAGGCGATGCCGAAATCCTCCACGCCGGCGAACACCAGGGCGCGGGCGTTCTGGTACAGCTCGCGCAGCCTGCCGCCGTCCACCTCGGGAATCAGGGTGACGTTGCCTGCGGCCAGGCGGCGCAGTTTTTTCCACTCCTGCCCCTTGCCCACCACCACCAGCCGCTCGCCGCTCTCGCGGAAGGCCTGCAGCACCAGGCCGACGTTCTTGTAAGGAGCCAGGGCCGAAACCAGCAGGCAGTAGTCGCGGCTGGGACGCTCGCCGGGAACGAAGAAATCGGTGTCGACCGGCGGGTGGACGACGACGGCCTGGCGGCGGTAGTACTTCTCGATGCGCCGGCGCACGTAGTCGGAGTTGGCAACGAAACGGTCGACTCGGGCGGCGCTGGCCGCGTCCCAGGCGCGCAGCCGCGAGATCTCGCGCTCCAGAACGCGGCGCTTCCACGCCCCGGCGCCGGCGAAGTAGGCGTAGTACTGGTCCCAGGCGTAGCGCATGGGCGAATGGATGTAGCTGACGTGCAGCGCGTCCGGAGCCGGCACCGCCCCCTTGGCCACGCAGTGGGAGGAGCTGACCACCAGCGGGTACTCGCGCAGGTCGAAGGCCTCGACGTGGCGCGGGAACAGGGGCAGGAAATGGCGGTAGCGGCGGCGCACCCAGGGGTAGCGGTTCAGCCGCGAGGCGATCACCTTCTTGGAGCGGATGAGAGGCGACACCCGCTCGGGCTCGTAAAACAGGGTGAAGATGTCGGCCTGCGGGAAGAGGTGGAGCAGCTGCTCCAGCACCTTTTCGCCGCCGCGCATGCCGTTGAGCCAGTCGTGGATGATCGCGACTTTGTCGGACATAGACACGAATTGTACACTCCCGGGCCCGGCAAAGCAATAGAACGATATATGAAACAAGCCCTCCGTGTTAGTGTTAGTGTTAGTGTTAGCAACAGCAATCAGCGAACTCTTTTTTACCGAAGCAATGCGATCCAGATCAAAAAATGAAGATAGAAGAGACCAAGTCTATTGCCTGCCAATGCCGATATCAGTTCGGTGATGTTCC
>CAYXCX010000104.1:1373-6810 GCA_964463405.1 uncultured Clostridia bacterium | reverse complement strand
ATCATGTTCTTGGAGCGGCCGCGGATGTACAGGTTGCCGGCCTCGTCGAAATTTCCCAGGTCGCCGGTGCGGAACCAGCCGTCCTCGTCGAGCACCGCGCGCGTGGCCTCGGGATTCTTGAAATAGCCCTTCATGACGTTGGGGCCGCGGGCCACGATCTCGCCGATGCCGCTCTGCGGGTCGGGAGCGTCGATGCGGATCTGGGTGCCGGCGACGGGCTTGCCGGTCGAGCCGACGGCGATCGTCCCGTCGCCCCAGGGGCCGCCGGCCAAGAGCGGCGCCGTCTCGGTCAGGCCGTAGCCGATCAGGTAGGGGAAGCCCGACTGGCGCAGGAACAGCTCGGCTTCGCGGTTGATGGCCGCGCCGCCGATGGCCATGACCTGCAGCTGGCCGCCGAAGAAGGCCAGCAGCTTGTCGCGGATCTTGCGGTAGATCTTCAGCCGCATGCCGGGGACGCGGGCGAGCAGCTTGAGCAGGCGCTTCTTCTCGAAGGCGGCCAGGACCTTCTTTTTGTAGATCTTCTCCATGATCAGGGGCACGGCGGCGATGACCTGCGGCCGCTCCACCGGGCAGATCTTCTCCAGGATGCTGGGCGTGGGCGTCTTGCCCACGTAGACCACGCGGGCGCCGTTGAGCAGCGGGAAGAGGAAGCCCAGGGTGAACTCGTAGGAGTGGGAGAGGGGCAGGATGGACAAAAAGGTCCAGCCCGGCTCGACCGGCAGGATGGTGTTGGCCACGGTCAGGACATTGGCCACGAAGTTGCCGTGGCTGAGCATGACCGCCTTGGAATGCCCGGAGGTACCCGAGGTGTAGATGATGGAGGCGATGTCGTCGGGGGCGACGGCGCTCGAGCGCAGCCCCATGCGGCCGGGGATCTGGCGCAGGAAGCTGCGCGCCTTTTCCAGGAAATGGCTCAGGGGCTCGACGTCCAGCACGTCGGTCTCGGGGCGGAAGTCGTCCAGGGTGATCACCGCCGTCAGCTTGTGGTCGCGGATGCCGAGCACCTTGTCCATCTGCCGCTGGGTGGTGAAGAGGAGCTTGGCCTCCGAATCGAGCAGGATGTGGTGGATGTCGGCCTCGGGGAAGTCGGGCAGGATGGGCACCACCACGGCGCCAAGGCGCAGGGCGGCCAGGCAGGCGATGCCCCAGTTGGGGGAGTTCTCGCCCAGGATGGCGATCGGGTCGCCCTTGCGCACCCCTTCCTTTTTCAGGGTTTCGCCCATTGCCTGCACGCGGCGGAACAGCTCGGCGTAGGTCAGGGGCGGCTCCAGGGCCATGCCCACGGCCGGGCGCGAAGCGTAAAGCTCGGCGCTCGTCTCCAGCAGGCAATTGATCGTGTTTTCCCTTAGGGATACGATGCGCTGCATCCCCCCACTATACGCAAAAACGGTTTTTTTGCAACCAGGCCGGCCGCGAAAAACCGGGCCGGGGCGGGCGATATTTCCCGCGCCCCTTGACAACATTCTTTTTCTTTGTTAGAGTTACCCCTGCAATCGAGGAGGTCTCCCCATGAGTGTCGACATTGGTGCCAACAAACAAAAGTCCGAACCCAACGTTGTCCCCCTTTGCGATATCCTGCTCGTGCTGCTGATCATCTTCATGGTCATCACGCCGATCATGCAGAAAGGCATCGACATCAAGCTCCCTGAGACCCAGCAGGCCGGTGAAGGCGGCGGCGGCCAGGACGTGCGCGGCATCGTGCTGACCCTCGAAGGCGACCGGACGGTCAAGATCAACCAGGACACCGTCGAGATGACCGTGCTGGAGAACACCCTGCGCGACCTCTACCAGACGCGCACCGACAAGACCATCTTCATCCGCGCCGACGAATCGCTCAATTACCAGGACGTGCTGCGCATCATCGACATCGCCAAGGGCGCCGGCATCGAGGTCCTGGGCGTCATTCCCGAGCGCTACAAGAGCGGCATCTAGCATCCGCTGCCCCTTTTTCCCCGCCGGCCTTATCCCGCTGGGAAGGGGTGTTCCCCGTTTTTTCCCGCGGCGCCGGCCGCGATTGAAAACCGGCCGCGAAAGTTGTACAATAGGGCCCCGGAGGTCCCGCCAGCCATGAAACTGAAAGAGGAAAAGGAACTGCAGGCCATCAGCGAGGATTACGCCAAGGCCCTGCAATTGTTCCATAAAAAGAACTTCGCCAAGGCCGAGGAGGCCTTCGCGCGCCTGATCGAGGCCAACAAGGATTCGGAATTCTACAGCGTCCTGGAAATCCAGACCCGGGCCAAGGTCTATCAGAGCATCGCCCACGCCCAGACGCACCCGCTGAAGGTCAAGCTGGAGGGCGCCCAGGACCATCTCTGGGAAGGGGTGTTCCAGCTCAATTCCGGCGACGTGGCCAGGGCCCAGGAGCACTTCGCGGCCGCCGAAAAGAACAACCTGCGCGACGCCTTTCTCTACTTCCTCATGGCCACGGCCTGCCTGCGCCAGGAAGACACGGCCGGCGCCCTGCGCAACGTGGAGAAGTGCCTGAAAAAGGACGCGGGCTACAAGGTCATCGTCTACAACGAGCCCGATTTCGAGCCGCTGCTGCAGAACCCCGACTTCCTGAAGCTGGTGGAATGATCCGCGCCTTCCTGGACGGCGAGCGCGCCGGCGCGGAAATTCCGTTCCGCGGCAGGCCGCTGGCGTTCTGGATCGAGAAGGCGCTCCCCTTCTGCCGCTTCGGCAGCCCGAAAGACGTCGGCGGCGGCTCGGGACCGATCGTGGTTTTCCGCGCCGACCGCTTCCCTTGCCTGAACCGGGCCGGCCGCGCCCGGCTGCGCCGCCGCCTGCAAGGCCTGCCGCTCCGCGGCCAGGGCTTTTTCGCCCCGGCCGGCAAGCCTTTTTTCGTCGTCTCCCCCCAGTTCCTGAAGCGGAGCGGCATCCGCCTGCAGCCCGGGGCGTTCCGCCGCCTCCTGGCCCTGCCGGCGCCGGCCGACCCGGGGCTGCCGGAACCGGTCCTCATGCTCGACCCCAGGCGCCGCAGGCGGGAAGTCGAGGCCGCCGTGCTGGACCTGCAGCTGGAGGCCCTGGCCCGCGCCGGCGTCGTTGTCGACGACTGCGCCCATTTCCACCTGGAAGGGCTGCCGCGGCTGGGCCGCGGCACCCGCCTGGGCCCGGGGACGGTGATCCGCGGCCAAAGCCGCATCGGCCGCGGCGTGACGCTTACGGCCAATTGCTACGTCGAGAACTCGGTCATCGGCGCCGGCTGCCTGCTGCTGCCCGGCGCGGTTGTGATCGACTCGCGCGTCGAGAAGAACGTCCAGCTGGGCCCCTATTGCCATGTCCGCCTGGGCTCGCGGGTGCGCCGCGGGGCCAAGATCGGAAATTTCGTGGAGATGAAGAAGAGCGACTTCGGCCGCGGCTCCAAGGCCATGCACCTCTCCTACATCGGCGACGCCCGGGTCGGCGGCCGGGTCAACGTCGGCGCCGGCACCATCACCTGCAACTACGACGGGGTGAACAAGAACCCCACCCGCATCGGCGACGACGTCTTCATCGGCTCGGGGACCGAGCTCGTGGCCCCGGTCACCGTGGCCAGCGACAGCTACGTGGCCGCCGGGTCGACCATCACCGAGAACGTCCCCCGCCACGCCCTGGCCGTCGCCCGCCAGCGCCAGCGCAACGTCAAGGGCTGGGTGCTGAGGAAGAGGAGGAAATAAGCCCGACCTGTCGTGACGCGAAACGCGTGACGCGTGACAAGTAGATGCAATCAGCGGTCTGCTGGATCTGGAGATTCAGATTTAAATCTGGACTCGGGAAAATCGGTCCTATTTCTTTCCCGTTTTAGGCAAGGGATTCTTTGGTGGCGTTGCTCGGCACGCATATTCAAAGACACTTTGTTGCCGTTCCTCGTCTCGCGTCACGCGTTACGTGTCACGAGAGGTCGTTCTTCTGCGCTATGATGACCCGCTCTATTCCGGCATAGTCATTCACGCACTCGGCCTCGCGCAGGCCGGCGGCCTTCAGGAATCCCTGCACGGCCCGGCGCTGGCCGCGGCCGATCTCCAGCAGCAGCCAGCCGCCCGGCTGCAGCCGCTGCCGGGCCCCGGCGACAATGCGCTCCAGCACCTCGGTGCCGCGCGGTCCGGCCAGCAGCGCCGCCCGCGGCTCGTACAGGCGCACCGCGGCCGGGGCGCGGCTCCAGTCGCGGCCCGACAGGTAGGGGGGGTTGGCGACGATCATGGCGAAGCGCCTCCGCCGGCGCGGGAACAGGTCGCCGGCCGCCGGCCGCACCCGGCCGCGCAGGCCGAGACGGTCGACGTTGCGCCGCAGCACGGCCAGCGCCGGCCGGCTGCGCTCCAGGGCCGTCACCGCCGCCCCGGCGCGCAGGGCCAGGACGACCGAGATGGCGCCGCTGCCGGCGCCGATGTCCAGCACGCTCTCGCCGCCCCGCAGCAGCGCCAGCGCCTTCTCGACCAGCAGCTCGGTCTCGGGGCGGGGGACGAGGACGGCCGGCGAGACGGCCAGGCGCTCGCCGTAGAACTCCTTCTCGCCCAGGATGTAGGCCAGCGGCTCGCCGGCGCGGAGCCGCCCCAGCCAGCGGCGGAAGCGGCGCAGGGCCGCCGCGTCGCGGACCGGCCGGTTCCTCTCGATCCAGAATCGGGTGCGGCTCAGGCCGAAGGCGCGCTCGATGAGCGCCTCGACGGCGGTGGAGAGCTCGCGCCGGCCGCGGCCGGGCAGGGAACGGGCGAAAAGCTCCGAATAGAGCACTAGGCGGTCAGGCTCTTGATCTTGTCTTCGATCGCCGTCCGCAGCCGTCCCTGGGCCAGGCCGGCCACCAGGTCGTCCAGGTCGCCGTCGATGACGAAGCCGACGTTGAAGTTGCGCCCGCCCAGGCGGTGGTCGGTCACGCGGTTCTGGGGAAAATTGTAGGTGCGGATCTTTTCCGAGCGCTCGCCCGAGCCCACCTGCGAGCGGCGGTTCTGGGCGATCGACTCCTCCTGCTTGAGCCGCTCGTGCTCGAACAAACGGGCCTTGAGCACCTTCAGGGCCTTCTCCTTGTTCTTGTGCTGCGACTTCTCGTCCTGGCAGGTGACCACGATGCCGGTGGGGAAATGGGTGATGCGGATGGCCGACTCGGTCTTGTTCACGTGCTGGCCGCCGGGCCCCGACGCGGCGTAGGTGTCGATGCGGATGTCCTTGGGGTTGAGGTCGACTTCTACGTCCTCGGCCTCGGGCAACACGGCCACGGTGACGGTCGAGGTGTGGATGCGCCCAGAGGCCTCGGTGGCCGGCACCCGCTGCACGCGGTGGACGCCGCTCTCGAACTTGAGAAACTTGTTGACCTCGGTCCCCTTGACGTAGAGGATGACCTCCTTGATGCCGCCGACCCCGGAGTAGGCGGTGGAGATGATCTCGGCCTTCCACTTCTTGCGCTCGGCCACGCGCACGTACATGCGCAGCAGGTCGGCGGCGAAGAGCGAGGCCTCGTCGCCGCCGG
>CAYXCX010000104.1:0-1363 GCA_964463405.1 uncultured Clostridia bacterium | reverse complement strand
CAGGGCATCCTCCTCGCCCGCCAGCGCGGCCAGCTCCTCGCGGGCCAGGGCGGCCATGTCCGGGTCGTCGCCGGCCAGCAGGGCTTCGGCGTCGCGGCGGCGGGCAAGGACGCGCTCCAGCTGGTGGAATTTCTCCTCCTGCGGGCGCAGGGCATGGAGCTCCTTGGACAGCTCGCGGAATTTCTTGGGTTGCTGGGCGGTTTCGGGCAGGCTCAGCTCAGCGCTGATCCGCTCGAAGCGTTCGTGGATCTTTTGGAGGTAGGAAAACAGCTTTTCACTGTTCCTTGTAGCCATACTTTTTCTTGAACTTCTCGATCCGGCCTTCGGTGTCGACGTACTTCTGCTTGCCGGTGAAGAAAGGATGGCAGGAAGCGCAAATTTCGACCTCGATCTTGGGCAGGGTGGAACGGGTCTTGAACGTGTTGCCGCAGGCGCAGACCACGGTGCACTCCATGTATTTGGGATGGATGTCTTTCTTCATAATGCCTCCGCAGGGAAGGATTGTAGCACGGTTCCCCGGGGGCTGTCAAATGGCGTTCCCGGCGCCGGCCGTTGCTTTTGCCCCGGCAAACCGCTATAATTTTCCCTTTAACAAAAGGAGAACGCCATGAAATTCATAGAGGACCTGAACCGCCTGCTCGCCGCCAGGCCGGGGGTGGCCGTCAACCCCAGCCGCCGCGAGCTGATCAAGGCCACGGTGAAGAACCGCGAGGCGCTGGTCAGCGCCAACGGCGCCCTGGCCACCTGGACGCGCGTCGAGTCGACCGGGCGCAGCCCCAAGGACACCCTGACCGTCCGCCGCCCCGAGATCGAGGCCGAGATCGACTGGGATTCGCCCAACAACCTGCCGCTGGACCCGGCCACCTTCGACCTGATCCTGGAGGACGCCCTGAACCTGCTGCGCGGCAAGGAGCGGCTGTACGTCACCGACCGGGCCGTGGGCGCCGACAGCCGCTACGCCCTGCCGGTGCGCACCGTCAGCGACAAGGCCATCACCGCCTTGTTCACCCTGACCATGTTCCGCCCCGTGCCCAAGGACGTCGGCCGCAGCATCTACAAGGACCAGCCCTTCACCATCGTGGCCCTGCCCGCCGACAAGCTGGACAAGCTGCGCTATTTCGGCAAGCTGCGCAAGCTGGCCGACGGCACGGCCTCCGACATGGTGGTGGCCATGGACTTCGCCAACCGCGTCGGCGTCATCGTCGGCTCGTCCTACATGGGCAGCGTCAAGAAGCTGATGTTCACGGTCATGAACTACCTGCTGCCCAAGGCCGGCATCCTGCCGCTGCACGCCTCGGCCAACGAGGGCCGCGCCGGCGACATTTCCCTGTTCCTGGGCCTGTCGGGCACCGGCAAGACCACG
>CAYXCX010000103.1:359-6940 GCA_964463405.1 uncultured Clostridia bacterium | reverse complement strand
CAGAAAAAGAACATTCCCGAGGGGTCGCGCGAATGGGAGATCCTGTTCCGCAAGTACAGCAACGAGGAACTCACCAAGCTGGGACGCAACTGGGAATAGTGAGAACTCAGCGAACTCAGACGTCAGACGCCAGACGTTAGACGTTAGCAAAACCAAGAATTCAATTTGCAAATTGTTCTCCTCAAATTTATTATTCCGAATGGGCTTTTTCTTGCTAACCACTAACGTCTAACGTCTAACGTCTCGAGATTCAAGCCCAGTGGCCCCTTGCTTTGGCACAGTGTTTTCCATTACAATCTCCCTGCAATGAAACTAAACGCGTCTATAGACTGGCAGGACGGCCTGGCCTTCAAGGCCCGGCTGGACGGGCACGAATTCCTGATCGACGGCGTGGCGGCGGCGGGCGGCCGGGATCTGGGGCCGCGGCCCAAGGGGCTGACCCTGGTGTCGCTGGCCGGCTGCACCGGCATGGACGTGATTTCCATCCTGGGCAAAATGCGGGCCAGGGTGGAGCGCTTCCAGGTGGAGACCGAGGCTCTCACTGCCGACGAGCACCCCATGAAATTCGTCGAGATCAAGGTCACGTACCGCGTCCAGGGGGCCGGCGTCACCCCCGACCAGCTGCGCAAGGCGGTCGCGCTCTCGGAGGAAAAATACTGCGGCGTGCGCGCCACCCTCTCCCCGGCCGTCGCCATCCGCCATGAGATCGTCCTCAACGGCGAAATCCTCCAGGAATAGGGTTTCGGCCCTGCGCCAGCTGCGGGCGATCCGCCGGGCCGTCGCTCCCCTCTCGCCGCCGGTCGCCTCCTTCGAGGCCGGCATCCGCGGCACCCCGTTCCGCATCCTAATCTCGGTCCTGCTCAGCGCCCGCACCCAGGACCCGGTGACCGAGCAGGCCTCGGCCCGGTTGTTCGCCAGGGCCGATACGCCAGGCAAAATGGCCCGTGTTTCCGAGGCCGAGATCTCCCGCCTGATCTTCCCGGTGGGCTTCTACCGCACCAAGGCCCGGCACATCCTGGCCATTTGCCGCGAGCTGAACCGTGCCGGAGGGGTTCCCGCCACCCTGGAGGGGCTGCTGAACCTGCCAGGCATCGGCCGCAAGTCGGCCAACCTGGTCCTGGCCCTGGCCTTTGGCCGCCCGGCCGTCGCCGTCGACACCCACGTTTTCCGCATCTCGCGCCGCCTGGGCTGGGCGCAGGGGCGCACCCCGGCCGCGGTCGAGAAGGAACTGGAGGCGCTGTTCCCGCGCCGGAGATGGAGCGAGGTCAATCAGATCCTGGTCGGGTTTGGTCAAACTATTTGCAAACCCATTAGACCCAAGTGCGCCGAGTGCCCGCTCAAGTGCAGCTGTCCTTCAGCTATCGTGACGCGTAACGCGTGACGCGTGACGCGGAACAGCAAGCAAGCGAACTGTCGATAAGAATCAACTAATACCGAACTCCGGAAATCTTTCCAGTGATTATTGGCGCCTTTTTAGTCAGAATTCGAGTTTTGTCTTCTTAGGTAGTGATATAAAATCTGATCAAGCTTTGTTCAAGTGCCCGCTACTCGTCACGCGTCACGCGTTACGCGTTACGATTGATCGAGCTCAGTTCTTCTTCAGGAAGGTATCCTTTATTAAATTGACCATCTTGGCATTGTCGGTGTGCCCGGTCTTCTGGGCCACGATGCGGCCGCGGATGGGGCGGCCCAGCAGGTAGAAGTCGCCGATGACGTCGAGGATCTTGTGCCGGGCCAGCTCCTCGGGGAAGCGCAGGGCGGTGTTGAGGATGCGCGCCTGGTCGATGAGGATGAAGTTGTTCATGCGCCCGCCCTCGGCCAGGCCCATGTCGCTGAGGCGGTTGAAGTCGTCGACGAAGCCGTAGGTGCGCGCGGGGGCGATCTCGCGCTGGAAGTCGTCCTCGGAGTTCAGGGTGAAGTCGAAGGTCTGCCGCCCCAGCGGCTCGGGGTAGACGCAGGTGTAGCGCACCGAGAAGACGTCGGCCGGCTCGACGCGGATGAACTTGCCGTCGCCGGTTTCCTCGCCGATCTGCAGCGGCCGGGTGACGACGATCTCGGGCACGTCGGCGGCCTGCTCGACCACGCCGCATTCGCGGATGAATTCGCAGAAGTGGAGGGCCGAGCCGTCGTCAATGGGCACTTCCTTGTTGATCTTGACCGCCAGGTTGGTGATGCCGAAGGCGTGCAGCACCGCCAGCAGGTGCTCGATGGTGCGCGCCTCCAGTTCGTCCTTCTTGATGGAGGTGGCGTAGCCGGTGGTGTTCAGGTACTCGATGCGCGCCGGCACGTAGCCGCGCTTGGAGATGTTCTCGAAGCGGATGCCCTTGTTCGCCGGCAGCGGCTTGACGACCATGCCCGTTTTCTCCCCCGAGTGCAGGCCGATGCCGTACAGGATGTTGCTCAGGGCCACGGTGCGCTGCTTGCGCAGGTGGCGGGGGTCGGCGGCCTCGAAGTCGATGGTGGCTGTGCTCTCGCGCAGCAGGCGCTTCTTCTCGTCGCTGCCGGCCAGCTCGTCCTCCTGCTCCAGGATGACCTTCAGCCGGCGGTTCTCGTCGCGCACCTGGCGGAACTCCAGGGCGCGCTTGAGCACGAAGATGACCTTGTCCAGGCTGAGCGGCTTCTCCAGGAAGTCGTAGGCGCCGGCCTTGAGCGCCGAGACGGCGGCCGAGACAGAGCCGTGGCCGGAGATCATGATGATGATCTGCAGCGGATCGATCTCCAGGATGCGCTTGATGACCTCCAGCCCGTCCATGCCCGGCAGCCAGATGTCCAGAAATATGGCGTCGGGACGGATGTTCTGGAACTTCTCGATCCCCTCCTGGCCGTCCTTGGCGAAGTAGACCTGGAAGCCCTCGTCCTCCAGCACGGTGGCCAGGGAGACCTGTATGTTTTTTTCGTCATCTACGATCAGTATCTTTTTCATTGGCATGACGATTATACCCAATTTCGGGGCTATTCAGCAACTAAAAAGTACGACGGACCACTGAGGTTCCACGCTGGCGGCCCTGGCAAGGGCGGCGCCCCGAGGGGGCTTTCCCCCGAGTGGGGTTCCATGTTCCATGCTGGCGACCCTGGCAAGGGCGCCGTCCCCGATGGGGCTTGCCCCTGAGTGGGGTTCCACGTTGGGGCTGATGCTTGGGTGATCATCGAGTTCTAGGAAAGGGCTGAATACTTAAAAAACAACTTCAGTGAAGCGCGACAAATAATGGGCATGAGTTGATAATTTCAATAACCAAAACGAAGGCCAAAATTCACTCTAGGTGTAATAGGACTTGAACTTTTATGGCTATTATTTTGTCCATTCGGAAATTGGTGCTTGGTGCTTGGTATTTTTTTCTTCCTCGTCACGTGATACTCGTCACGCGTCATGTTTGTTCGTCTAGCGCCCGATACGCGTTACGCGTCACGCGTCACGCGTCACGATAGCTCGTGATTTTTAGATACACTCCCAGACCTACTCCTGCGCCGATGCCGTCGTACAGCAGGTCGAGCAGCGAAAACACCCGGCCCGGGGTGGCGGTCTGGCGCCATTCGTCGAGCAGCCCCAGCAGCAGCGCCAGCAGCAGCACCGGCAGCAGCGCCCGCAAGCGGCGCGCCGGGGCCAGGGCCAGGGCCAGGAGGAAGGCGAGCACGGCGTATTCAACGGCGTGGGGCAGTATGTCGGGGATTCCCGACGGCAGATCGGAGGGCGGCAGGGAGGACAGGCCGAGGATGCCGGCGTAGGTCAGCAGGGCGGCGCCGGCGGCGAGAACCCGCCGCCGGGAGAAGGCGCCGGCCCGCCCGGGAGCGGCCATGGAACGGCTCAGGCGAAATGCATGAACCAGCTGAAGACGACGACGCCGCCGGCCATGAACAGGAAAAGCTTCAGGGCGTAGCGCCAGGCGTGGCGCGGATCGCTGTGGCGCACGAAAGCCAGCACGACGGCGACGATGGCGGCGAAGGCCAGCATGGAGATCATGTGGCTCTTGAAGATCACTCTTTTCTCCCCTTGGCGACGTCGAAGGCGTTCAGCGCCACCAGGTAGTTGAGCAGGCCGGCCGCGGCCAGGTAGGCGGTGCCGTAGTGGAACGTCACGGCGGTGACGTCGCCGGCGGCCAGGCCCAGGAAGCGGATGAAAAAGTAGAACAGTCCGTTGCCCAGGTCGGCGGCGAAGCCGAGCAGCAGCAGGGGGTGCAGGGTGCCGGTGCCGTAGAACTTGCCCTGCATCAGCACGCCCAGCGCCAGCAGGGCCGCGATGCCGGCGAAGAAGACGGCGGCCTTCAGGCGCCGCTTCAGCAGCAGGTGGCCCAGACCGGGAACCAGCCAGGACAGGAAGCAGATGAGGTAGGGGCTCATGAGGGGCCAGTATAGCGCATTTCAAGGCCAAGCACAAGGGCAGGTTGATCTACGTGACACGTGACGCGTGACGCGTGACAAGCAGCGAGCACAAAATGAACGTATGCAACTGATTTTTTCAATACTCGTATTATTTATTGGGACTCGATCCCTGGCCAGAATAATCGCCGGGAATGTCTAGAAATTTTTTTGCAGTCTGATTAATTTTTTTTTAATGCTTCGTTTGTCAGCAGTCCTCGTCACGCACTACGATGTCTCATTGATTCGCTGCAACAGGTACCATGTCACGTGTTATCTGTCACGATAGCTCGTCTATTTGCTGTGACTTGTTACGCGTCACGCGTTACGCGTCACGAAAGATCTCAACGAGCTACCGGTACTTGAGCTTGAATTTCTCGATCAAATAGCGCAACGAGCGGTAGTTGAGCTTGAGCCGCTGCGCCGTGCGCTTGACGTTGCCGCCGTTCTGCTCCAGGGCGCGGACCAGGATGCGCTTGCTGAGCCCGTCCAGGTAGGCGTTGAAGTCGAGCTCGCCCTGGGCCAGCCTGGCCGCCCAGTCCTCGCCGCGGTCCGGCGCCGAGTCCAGGTTGTAGACGACCTCAGGCGGCAGCGCGGCGGCGGTGAACACGCTGCCCTTTTCCAGGGCCACGCCGCGCTCGATGAAGTTCTCCAGCTCGCGCACGTTCCCCGGCCAGCGGTAGGCGGCGAAGCAGTCCATCACCGCCTTCTCGAAGTGGGTGACGTTCTTGGCGAACTTCTGGTTGTAGCGGTTCAGGAAATGCTGCATGAGGATGGGAATGTCGTCGCGGCGCTCGCGCAGCGGCGGCACGCGGATGGAGATCACGTTCAGGCGGTAGTACAGGTCGGAGCGGAACGCGCCCTGCTCCATGGCCTCGATCAGGTCGCGGTTGGTGGCGGTGATGATGCGCACGTCCACCGCGATCTCGCGGTTGTCGCCCACGCGGCGCACCGTCTTCTCCTGGATGGCGCGCAGCAGCTTCACCTGCATCTTCTGCGACATCTCCGAGATCTCGTCCAGGAACAGCGTCTCTGGGCATGGATGGCGCGGGCGATCAGCTCCTTGCCGGTGCCGCTTTCGCCGCTGACGAGCACGGTGGAGTCGGTCTGGGCCACGGTGCGGATCAGCTCGTAGATCTGGGTCATCTGCGGGTCGGCGCCGACGATGTCCTCGAACTTCTCGCGGTCGGAGAGCTTGCGCTTCAGCTCGATGTTCTCCTGCTCCAGGCTCTTCTTGTGCAGCGACTTGCCGATGACGATCTTGAGCTCCTCCAGGTTGAAGGGCTTCATGACGTAGTCCTCGGCGCCGAGCTTCATGGCCTCGATGGCGTCGTGGGTGGCGGCGTAGGCCGTGATCATGATCACCGGCAGGTCGGGGTCGTGGGTCTTGATCTTCTTGAGCAGCTCGATGCCGTTGAGGTCGGGCATGCGGATGTCGGAGATGACCAGGTCAAAGCGGCGCCCCTTCAGCTTCTTCAGCGCCTCGGCGCCGCTCTGCGCCTCCTGCACCTGGTAGCCTTCCTTGCCCAGCACGAACGACAGCATGCTGCGCAGGCTGTGGTCGTCGTCCACGATCAAGACGTTCAGCGCTTTTGGAAGCATACGGACACCTCGGTCCCCTGGTTCTTCTCCGACTGGACGTCGAGCGCGAAGCCGTGCTCGTCGACGATGCGCTTGACGATGTTCATGCCCAGGCCGATGCCGAAGGCGAACTTGGAGTAGAAGGGAATGAAGATCTTCTCCAGCTCGGCCTTGTCCATGCCGACGCAGAAGTCGCGGATGGACAGGCACGGCGCGCCGTTCCTGCGGAAGATGGCGATCTCGATCGCCCCCTTTTCCTTTTCGGCCTTGACGGCGTTGTTCAGCAGGTTCCAGGCCAGCTGCCGGATCTTCTTGGCGTCGGCGCGCACCGTTTCGCCCGGGCCGTACTTCTTGATAAAGCGCATGCCGGGCAGGTTGCGCGCCAGCATGGTCGTCACCTCGTCGATCAGGGCGCCCAGGTCGAACTCGCCGATCTCGGGCGGCCCCTGGCGCGAAAAGTTGAGGAACTCCTCGATGAAGGCCGACAGGCGGTCCGACTCCTTGACGATGATGTCCATCAGGCTGCGCAGCTCGGGCTGCAGGGCCAGCTCGCGGCGCAGGTACTGCACCGAGCCCGAGATCGAGGCCAGCGGGTTGCGGATCTCATGGGCGATGCCGGCGGCCATTTCGCCGATCAGCGCGAGGTG
>CAYXCX010000103.1:0-349 GCA_964463405.1 uncultured Clostridia bacterium | reverse complement strand
AAAGGCGCTCGCCCCAACAGAGGGCTTGCCCGCGTACAGGGACATGTTGCACAGCTCCGACAGCCGGACGGCGGTATGGCGCAGGCTGCTCAAATTGCCCCGGCAGTCCATGCCCATTTTCAGCCGGAGGCCGGGGATGATGGCGCTCAGGTCGTTGAACAGCAGGACCAGCAGCCGCTCGAACGAGGACACCTTCTCGATGGCCGACAGGGTGACGCCCAGGGTGTAGCCGCGCAGGGACTTCTCAAAGTAATAGGAGTTGCCGCCGTCCAGAATGCGGCGCACGGCGGGCAGGTCCTCGCGCGGCAGCAGCAGCTCGAGCAGGTTCATCCCCGGCTTCAGGTTCAGG
>CAYXCX010000102.1:0-7011 GCA_964463405.1 uncultured Clostridia bacterium | reverse complement strand
GCCGCCGCTGCTGCGCAGCCGCCTGGAGCGCGGGGCCGCTGACGGCGATTATATTGGGCGCAAGGGCGGGGTCGGCCCGGCCGCCGCCCCGGGCCTGTATGTCTTCCGCAAAGGAAGCGGCGGCGAGGCGCTGGCCGACGGCGCCGGCGCAAGTCCGGGCGACCTGCTGCAGCTGGCCTACGACGCCGGGAACCGCCGCCACGGCGTGATCCTTTCCCTCGACGGCAACGGCGCCGTCACCCTGCATTTCCCGGCCGAGGAGAGCGGCAGCACGCAGCTGCGCCGGACCGGGCGCACCCTGCTGCCCCGCGCCTACGAGCTGGACCGGGCGCCGCGCTTCGAGCGCTTTTTCCTGATCACCGCCGATGGGCCGCTCCCGGTCGCCTCGGTCCTGGCCGCGGCCCGCGGCCTGGCCGCCGGCGACGAGGCCATGACGGCGCCGCTCGACCTGCCCGGCGGCTGGGGCCAGGTCTCGCTGCTGGTGCGCAAATGAGGCGGGGACGCCCATTCCGGCCCTGGGCGCTTCTCGCGCTCGTCCTCCTGGCCGGCGCCTGGGCCCGCCCTGTTTTCGCCGGCGAGGCCGCCGGAATTGCGCGTCGCCTCTCGCTGGTGGTGGGCGCCAACGACGGCGGCCCGGGGCGGCAGCGGCTGCGCTACGCCGTTTCGGACGCCAGGGCCGTGTTCCAGGTGCTGGAGAGCCTGGGCGGCGTGGCGGCCGGCGACGGCCGGCTGCTGCTGGAGCCGGGGCGCGAGGCCCTGCTCTGGGAGCTGGAGCGGCTGCGCGAGCGGCTGGCGCGGTTCCGCCCCAGCACGCCGCGCCTGGAGGTGCTCTTCTACTACTCCGGCCATGCCGACGCCGGGAACCTGCTGCTCGGCCGCGAGCGCTTCTCTTACGGCGAGCTGCGCGAGCGCCTGGCCGGCCTCGCCGCCGACGTGCGCGTCGCCATCCTCGATTCCTGCGCCTCGGGAGCCTTCATCCGCGCCAAGGGCGGGCGCATGCGGCCGCCGTTTTTGTTCGATGCCGCCTACGCCATGAAGGGCCACGCGGTCCTGACCTCCAGCTCGGCCGACGAGAGCTCGCAGGAATCGGAGCGCATCCGCGGCTCCTTTTTCACCCGCGCCTTGCTCACCGGCCTGCGCGGCGCCGCCGACGCCACCGCCGACGGCCGCGTCACTCTGGGCGAAGCCTACCAGTTCGCCTTCGCCGAAACCCTGCGCCAGACCGAGCGGGCCGCCGGCGGGCCGCAGCACCCGAGCTACGACATCCAGATGGCCGGCACCGGCGACGTGGTGCTCACCGACCTGCGCCAGGGAGACGCCCGGCTGCGGCTGGGCCGCGGCTTGGCCGGCCGCGTCTTCCTCCACGACCGGTCCGGCTCCCTGGTCCTGGAATTCCCCAAGGCGGCCGGTTCGGAACTGGAGCTGGCGCTGGAGGGAGGGCGCTATCGGCTGATCGCCGTGGGCGACGGCGAGGTGCGCGAGAGCCAAGTGGAACTGGCCGCCGGCGAGAGCCGCGTGCTCGAAGACAATCTTTTTTCCCGCATCGAGGTCCTCGATGCCATCGCCCGCGGCGACCAGAGCCCTCGGGCCCCAGACCGGCCGGATGAAAGAAAGAAGCTGCACTTCCACGCCCATTTCCTGGGCAAGCTGTCGCGCTACGAGGGCCGCTGGACAGTCATGCCCGGCATGCAGCTCGGGGCGAGGCTCGGGCGCGGCCTGTCGATCGGGCTGATCGGCTTCGGCCGCGTCGGGCCGGAAACAGACAGCCGCCCGCCATTCTGGGGATTGGCCGCCGATTACCCGCTGCTGCAGCAGGGCCGGCTCGGCGTCAGGCTGAGGACGGTCGCCGGCTTCATGTACAAGGACACGGCGGACGAGAAGGCCAAGCTCCTGTCCACCGTGGTCGAGCCGGGGATCGGCCTGGCCTGGGCGCTGAGCCGCCGGCTCAACCTCACCACCCATGCCAGCCTTGATTTCGTCAACGGCAGCAACGACGGACTGGGCCGCTTTTCCTGGGGACTGGGGCTGGAGCTGTGCCGGCAATGAACGGCTGCGCGCCGGGGCAGCGATGAAGCCGGCGCAGCGGCGAAATTGACAACCCCCGGCGTTTCCCCTACAATAAAATCCCATGAAACCCCTGGCCAAGACCGTTCTCCTGCTAACGCTGATCCTTGCCGCCCAGGCGCTGTACGCCGCCGGGCCCATGACCCGCCTGGAGGAGTTCTCCTTCCAGAACACGCCCTTCGTGCTGGAAGGGTCCTTCGCCAGGGGCCAGGCCGACCTGTACCTGCGCCAGGGGCGGGGCGCGCTCTGTCTCAGCGCGGGCATGGGCGGCGAAAACCTGCTGCTCGGAGTCCGCTTCGGCGCCGCCAACGCTTACGTGTTCTGGCTGAACCACCGCCAGGGCTCCGTACGCCTGGCCTATCACGACCTGCAGCGCCGCCGCAGCCGCCTGCTGCCGCTGCCGGGATTCTCCGCGTTCAGTTCGCTTGAGGTGGTCGAGGACGGCGGCCGGCCCCTGGCCTTGCTTTTCCTGGGCGACCGCTCGGGCAACCGCGACCTCTTCCATTACGAGTTTTCCTCCGGAGCGCTGACGGCGCTGACCGCCACCCCTTACTGCGAAAAGGGGTTCACCTGGAATCGGGACGCGGCGGGCCTGGAGTTCCAGACGCGCCACCTCGGCGGCAGCTGCCGCTACCGCTTCGATCCGGCCAACCGGCAAAGCACGCTGCTGTCGGAGGAGAAGCGCCGGCCGCTCCGCCGCCGGCCGGCGGCCGCCGGCGAAGGGGATTTCTACAATACGTTCGTGGGCTTCGGCGACAGCATCACCTGGGGCCAGATCGAGGCCGTGCAGCGGCTTGACCTGTGCTACCTGGCCCGCATGCGCGATCACGACCTGGCTCTGAACTACGGCGTCTCCGACTTCGTCAACCTGGGCGTGCCTGGGAACGGCACCCTGGCGGGCGCCGAGCGCGTCGACCAGGACTTGCGCTACGTCTCCGCCTTCTATTTCCTGCTCATGCTCGGCGTCAACGACGTCAGCCAGGGGGAGTTTTCCCTCGCCGACTCCCTGGAAAACATCGAGTACATCATTGACGCCGCCCAGGCCCGGGGCATGCGCGTGATCGTTTCCACCCTGACGCCGCGCCGCGACGTCAAGGCCGAAACGCTGTGGTACTGGAATAACCTGCATGCGCTCAGCGCCGGCATCCTCAACCTGGCCGCCGCCAGGCAAACGGCCAGCATCGACGCCCTGACCGCCTTCCTGGAGACCCATCCCCCGGACGGCTGGAAGGACCTGCTGGAAACGCCGGGAACGGTCGTGGTCGACGGCCAGGAGGTCGTGGTCAAGGGCAACCACCCCAACGGCGACGGGCACGCCTTGATCGCCTCGCTGTTCGCCGCCGCCCTGGTCGCGTTCCCGCCGCTGCCGCCGGCCGACGTCAAGGTCCTCAACCCCGCCGCCGCCCTCAGCCGCACCGCCACCTGGAACGCCTGCCTGGAATCGGACTTCGACCATTTCCACGTCGAGTTCGGCTTCCAGGACGGCGAGTTTCCCTATTCCTTCGACACCCTGGCCGCGTTTTACACGTTCCGGCTCTTCCCGTTCCTGCCCCATCTCGTTTTCCGTGTCCAGACCGTCGACCGCTCGGGCCATGCCAGCGGCTTCCGCGCTCCGCTCGCGGCGGCGGCAGGAGCGCAACGCCCGCTCCGCGCGCCGCTCGGCGACTGAACGGCCTTGGCGCGCGCCCACCGCGATCCGCAACCGCCCCCGGCGGCCATCCGCCGCGACCCGGCAGCGGCCGCGGCGGCCGACCACGACCTGATCGTGGTCGGAGGCGGCATCTACGGGGTCATGCTGGCCCTGCTGCTGGAACGGGACGACTTCGGCGGCGCCACCAGCCGCAACCACCTGCGCACGGTCCACGGCGGCCTGCGCTACCTGCAGTCGCTCGACCTGCCGCGCTTCTTCGAATCGGTCGGCGAACGGCGCTGGTTCCTGGCCCATTTCCCGGCCCTGGTGCATCCCCTGCCCTGCCTGATGCCCCTCTACGGCCGGGGCCTGCTGCGCCCGAGCATCATGCGCGCCGCCCTGCTGCTGAACGACGCGCTGGGCGCAAACCGCAACCGCGGGGTCGTTGCCGGCCAGCGCCTGCCCATGGGGCGCATCGTTGGCAGGGCCGAGACGCAGGAACTGTTCCCCCAGGTCGACCGCCGCGGGCTCCAGGGCGGGGCGTTCTGGCACGACGCCGCCATGCCCGAGCACCAGCGCCTGCTCATGGAGATCCTGCGCTGGGCCTGCGGCCTGGGCGCCACGGCGCTGAACTACGTGCAGGCCGGGGAGCTGCTGCTGCAGCAGGGCCGGGTGCGCGGCGTCCTGGCCCATGACGCGCTGCAGGCCGGCAGCCTCGAGTTCCGCGCCCCGGTCGTGATCAACGCCGCCGGGCCCTGGAGCCGCGAGCTGGCCCAAAGCTTCGACCAGGATTGCCCGCGGCTGCTGCCGCGCCGCCTGCTGCTGTTCAACGTCCTGTTCCGCAGGCAGGCCCTGAGCGAAGCGGCGCTGGCCCTGGTCCCGCCCGCACGACCCGGTCACACCTACTTCGTCCACAACTGGCAGGGGCGCCTGCTGGCCGGCACCGGCGAGGTGCCGCTCGCCGACGACGAACGCGAGCCGGCGCCGGGGCCCGGGCACCTCTCCGCCTTCCTCGCCGACATGAACGACGCGGTTCCCGGGCTGGACCTGGGCCCGGGCGACATCGAGAACGTCTACCCGGGGGTCCTGCCCGCCACCGCCGGCGGGCGCCTGGCCTCCCGGGAAGCGCTCCTGGACCACGGGGCGCGCCAGGGGCCGGCCGGCCTCTTCAGCGTTTCCGGGGTCAAGTACACGACCTCGCGGCTGGTGGCCGAGAAGGTCCTGAAAAAAATCTTCCCCGCGGCCAGGCCGCGGCCCGCCGCGCCGCCGCCGGCGGCCAACTCGCGCCGCTGGTTTTTCAATCATGACTGGAGGCCCGGCCCGGATTGGCGCGCCGAGGAACTGCGCCCCCTGATCGAGCAAGAAGCGGTCGTCCGCCTCGACGACCTGATCCTGCGCCGCACCGGCCTGGGCGAGAACCCGCGCCGGGCGCTGGAGATGCTCCCCCGCCTGCGGCCGCTGTTCGCCTGGAGCGACAGCCGCTGGCAGCAGGAGTGCGACCGGCTGGCCGCCCTGCTGGGGCGCCGCGCCTAGGCCATGCCGCTGCCGGTCGGCCACGCGCTGGCCGGCCTGGCCCTGCGCCAGGTCCGCCCCGGTTTTTTCTCGTCCCGAAGCTGGCTCGACGCCCTGTTGCTGATGTTCCTGGCCAACCTTCCGGACGCCGATTTCCTCCCCGGCCTTTTGCTCGGCCGCCCCAACCTGCACCACCACGGCCCCTTCCACAGCCTGGGCGCGGCCCTGGCCGTCGCCCTGCTGGGCGCCGTCCTGTTCCGCTGGCGCCGGCGCCGATTCGCGCCGGCGGCGGCCCTGGTCTTCGCGGCCTTCGCCTCCCACCTGCTCCTCGACCTCTTCGCCCTGGATCGGGTCGCCCCCTTCGGCATTCCCCTCTTCTGGCCACTCTCCGGAAGGCACCTGATCGCCGCCCGCCCCCTGTTTGCCAACATCACCCGTTCGGCGGCAAGCAGCGATTTTTTCCCAAGCCTGTTCAACGCCCACAACCTGGCGGCGGCGCTGCGCGAGGCGATCCTGCTGGGGGCGACGGCGCTGGCGGCGATCGCGCTGCGCCGGCGCGCGGAGACGAAAAGAAGATCCTAGCGGCGGGTGAAGACGACCCGGGCCGGGTCGCCCTGGACGATGGCGTAATCCGGGACGCTCCCCGCCACCACCGAGTTGGGCGTGACGATCACGCCGCGGCCGATCGCCGCGCCGTCGAGGATGCGGGCGCCGGCGCCGATCCAGACGTCGTCGCCGATGCGCACGCCGCGCGAGGAGCTGCCCTGGCAGCGGATGGGGACGTCAAGTCTCCGGTAGTCGTAGTTGGAGCCGATGATCGCCGCCTGGGGACTGATCAGGCAGTCGTCGCCGATCACCACCCCGCCTTGGTGCGAGGCGATGAAGCAGCCGGCGCCGATGAAGCAGCGGGCGCCGATGCGCAGGGGGCCGTAGCTGGCCTTGATCTTGGTGAAGGAGCCGATCTCGCTGCCCCGGCCGATGGCCAGCAGCGGGCTCAGCTCCACCTCGGCGCGCGGGCTCACCTTGCAGCGGAAGCGCAGCAGGCAGTACAGGGAGACCAGGCAGCGGGGAACCAGGAAGCGGCGGGCGAATCGGGAAAGGCTCATTCCGCCCCCCCGGCGCCGGCGGCGACGCGGCGGCCGATGACCTGGCAGATGCGGGAAAAATCGGTCATGGCGCCGATCTCGGCCCAGGACAGCTTCACGGCGAATTCCTTTTCCAGGGCGGTGATGAGGCGCAGGCTGCCCAGGGAATCCCACTCGGCGCAGCGGTCGGGGCCGAAGCCGCCGTCGATGCGGCCGGGATCGATCTCCAGGACGGCGGCCAGGATGGAGCGGATCTTGTCTTCCATGTTCCCCGGCACTATAGCACGCCGCAAACGGAATGGCAACCGGGGCGGGGTTGACTTTGCCGCCCGCTTGGGCGGACAATGGGACCGGCGCCGACAATGAAAAACACCTACGAGCCGCAGCTCATTTACGACCTGTTCACCCACTACGGCTTCGGCGTCCTGCGCATCGATCAGTTCGACAGCGGCAACTCGGCCAAGATCCGCGCCGAGCTGAACACCGAGCACCTGACCGCCTCGCAGCTGCTCGAGCTCGCCACCCGCCTGATGTCCATGGAGAAGCACGAGAACCTGGACATCCAGGTGGCCTTCATCGACATGCGCCATCGCACAATGACCCTGCAGCTGCTCCTGCGCGAGCAGGAGGCGACGATCATCGGCTGAAGCCGCCGCTCAGTCCCAGGCCAGCTTGGCGCTCCTTTTGCCCGCGATGTTGCAGGTGGCGGTGACCCTGACC
>CAYXCX010000101.1:5059-7176 GCA_964463405.1 uncultured Clostridia bacterium | reverse complement strand
CGTGCGCATCCGCTGAGCGCGCGCCGCAGCCGCCGCGGGGGAACGATATGAACAAGACGATCGCCGCCTGGATCGCCGCGGCGCTGGCCGCGGCCCTGGCGCTGCCGCTGGCGGGCGCCGAGACCCTGACCCTGGCGTCGACCACCTCCACGCTCGACTCGGGGCTGTTCGACGCCCTGATCCCGCCCTTCGAAAGGCAGAACGGCTGCACGGTCAAGGTGGTCGCCGTGGGCACGGGGCAGGCCATGCGTCTGGGCCGCGACGGCAACGCCGACGTGCTGCTGGTCCATGACCGCGAGGCCGAGGAGAAGTTCGTCGCCGAGGGCTTCGGGCTGGAGCGGCTCGACGTGATGCACAACGACTTCGTCCTGGTCGGTCCGGCCGGCGACCCGGCCATGGCCCGCGGCCTGGCCGCCCTTGAGGCGTTCCGCCGCATCGCCGCCGCCGGCGCGCCCTTCGCCTCGCGCGGCGACGACTCGGGGACGCACAAGAAGGAGCAGCGGCTCTGGCGGGAGGCGGGCGTGCGCCCCTCCGGCCCCGGCTACCTTGAGAGCGGCACGGGCATGGAGGCCACCCTGCGCATCGCCGTCGAGAAGCTCGCCTATTGCCTGGTCGACCGGGCCACCTGGCTGTCGCACCGCAGGGAGAGCGCCCCGCTGGAGGTGCTGTGCGAGGGCGATCCCGGGCTGTTCAACCCCTACTCGGTGATCGTGGTGTCGGCGAAAAGGTTCCCCTGGCTGAACGAGGGCCTGGCGCAGAAATTCGCCGTCTTCATCCGCTCGCCAGAAGGCCAGGCCATCATCCGCGATTTCGGGCGCGAGCGCCATGGCGCCCCGCTGTTTTATCCCGACGTCGCCCGCTGAGGCGGCCGGCGGCGCGAGGTAGCGCAGGGATGGGTTATATCCTGGAAGGGCTGCGCCAGGGGGCGGCGCTGCTGCTGCCGCCCGGGCGCGAGATCCTGCAAGTCGTCGGCCTGTCGCTGGCCGTCTCGGGAACGGCGACGGCGCTGGCGGCGCTGGCGGCGATCCCGGCCGCGCTGTTCCTGGCCCTGCAGGAGTTTCGCGGCAAGCGGCTGCTGGTCGGGCTGGTCAACACCGCCATGGCCGTGCCGGCGGTGCTCATCGGCCTGCTGGTCTACGGCCTGGTCAGCCGCCGCGGGCCGCTGGGTCCCTTGGGTCTGCTGTTCACCCCCGGGGCCATGATCCTGGCCCAGGCGCTGCTGGCCTTCCCGCTGATGACGGCTCTGGCCCTGGCGGCGTTGAAAGGGGTGGCGCGCGAGGCCCGCGACCTGGCGCTGTCGCTCGGCGCCGACCGCCGCCAGCTGGCCTGGGCCGTGATCCGCCAGGGGCGCTTCGCCTTCCTCACCGCCTTCATCGCCGGCTTTTCCCGCGTCATCGGCGAAACCGGCATGACGCTGATGGTCGGCGGCAACATCAAGGGCCAGACGCGGGTGCTGACCACCGCCATCTCGCTAGAAACATTGAAAGGAAATTTCGAGATCGGCGTCGCCCTGGGCATCGTGCTGCTGCTGGCGGCCCTGGCCGTCAATGTCGCCTTGCAGGCGCTGCAGGGGAAGTGATGGAAATCCGCGCCGAGGGGCTGGGCCGCACGGCGGGCCGGCGCCCCATCCTCGACGGCGTCAGCCTCAGCCTGGCGCCCGGCGCCGTCCACGTCGTGCTCGGCGCCAACGGCGCCGGCAAGTCGACGCTGCTGCGGCTGCTGGGCCTGCTGGACCGCCCTGACCGCGGCGATCTCTTCTTTGACGGCCAGAGACTGCGCTCCCTGGCGCGCGGGGAGCGGACGCGGCTGCGCCGGCGCAGCGGCTTCGTGTTCCAGGCGCCGCTGCTGCTGGCCGCAAGCGTTGAGGCCAACCTGCGCTTCGGCCTGCGCCTGCGCGGCCTGCGCCCCCCCCCGGCCGCCGTCGCCGAGGTCCTGGAACGGACCGGGCTGGCCGGCCGCGAGCGCCAGGACGCCCGCCTGCTGTCGGGCGGCGAAAAGCAGCGGCTGCAGTTGGCGCGGGTCATGCTCCTGGACCCTGAGCTCGTCCTGCTTGACGAGCCAACGGCCAACCTCGATCCCTTGAGCGTGAAAAGCATCGAAACGGCGATCTCCCGGCT
>CAYXCX010000101.1:0-5049 GCA_964463405.1 uncultured Clostridia bacterium | reverse complement strand
TGGCCGCCGACGTGCTCAGCCGCCCGCTCTCACTGGACATGGCCGAGTTTTCCGCCGCCGAGAACATCCTGCCCGGTTCGCTGGCCAGCCGCGACGGCCGCGTCTTCCTGGAGTGCGGCGGCCTGGCCATCGAGGTGGTGAGCGAGCGCGGCGAGGGGCGGGCGGCGGCCGCCATCCGCCCCGAGGATATCCTGGTCTCGTTGCGGCCGCTGGCCTCGTCGGCGCGCAACTCGTTTCCCGGCATCGTGCGCACGCTGACCGACCTGGGGGCGGTGACGGCCCTGAGCGTCGACTGCTCCGGAGTCCTGTTCACCGTGTTCGTTACCCGCGTCTCCTGCGAGGGGATGGCGCTGTCCCCGGGCAGCGAGGTTTGCCTGGCGTTCAAGGCGACCGCGGTAAGCCTTTTTCCGCTGGATTGAGCTCCTTCTCCCCGGATTGCGCCTTGAGGCGGTTGAAAAACATAACCGGCAATGTTATATATAATCCATGAAACGAAGACGGCAGGATCCTTCGAGACGGAGGTTCATCCGCACCCTGGGCGCCGGCGGCCTGGCCCTGCTTTTGCCGCGCACCCGCACCCGCCTTCACGCCGCCGATCCTGTCTCGCGTATTTTTCATATTGCCGGCATTCCCGACCTGCCGTTCAGCGCCGGCGGCAACCGCCATGCCGGCGTGGAATGCCTCATGGAGCTGATGGCCGGCCAGGGGCTGGCGTTCTACCGCTCGTACGCCGCCCAGCCGCTGGCCGGGCCGCAGGGGATGATCGCCGCCGACGACGTGGTGCTCATCAAAATCAACGCCCAGTGGAAGCATCGCGGCTGCACCAACAGCGACGTCGTGCGCGGCGTGGTCCAGCGCGTGCTCGACCATCCCGACGGCTTTTGCGGCGAGGTGGTGCTGGTCGAGAACGGCCAGGGGCGGGGGAGCCTGGACTGCGACAATTCCGTGGGCTATCCCGACGCCCTGGTCCACGCCAACGCCCTTGACGAGAGCCATTCCTTCCGCTTCCTTGTTGAGCGCGTCTTTGCCGATCCGCGCGTTTCGGCGACGCTGCTCGACCCGGTCCGCTCGGTGTTCATCGGCGCCGGCGACCACAAGACCGACGGCTACCGCCGCTTCGAGAACGTTTCCTACCCCTGCTTCACCACCGCCGGCGGCCGCCGCATCGAGCTGCGCGAAGGGGTGTGGGACGGCCGCCGCCACAACCAGAAACTCAAGCTGATCAACCTGCCGGTTCTCAAGCACCACGACGTCGGCGGTTCGGAGATCACCGCCGCGCTCAAGCACACGTACGGCCTGCTGTCGATGGCTGACGGCCATCGGGCCGACCGCCACTATTCCGGGCTGGGAGAGGCCTGCGCCAAGATGATGGTTTCGGTGCGCCCGCCGGTGCTCCACGTCATCGACGCCATCTGGGTTGCGCACAAGGCGCTGTCGGGGTTTCCCGAGCAAAAAACCCGCAAGCTCAACGTCCTGACCGCATCCCAGGACCCGGTGGCCCTGGACCACTGGACCGCCCGCCACGTGCTGTTCCCCATCGACGGCAACGTCCGCCACAATCCCGGCCACGACAACATCCAGGCCTGGCTGGAGCCGGCCGAGCGCCTGATCAACGCCCGCGGCGGCCTCTTCCACCCCGAATGGGGCCTCCTGGCCAACCAGGTCACGCGCGACGAAACCAGGATGCTGGTGTTCTCGGCCCTGGCCTCCGCGCCGGCGCAGCTGGCCTTGACCTCCCCCAACGGCGGCGAAGTCTGGGCCAGGGGCGGGGTGGCGGAGATCGCCTGGAAGCACGCCGGAGCCGCCGGCGATCACGTGGAGGTCCTGCTGCTGGACGGCGGGCGGATCCAGGCCGTCGTGGCCCCCGGCAGCGACCTTGCGCGCGGCGCGTTGCGCTGGCGGGTGCCCCACGAGACGCCTCCCGGCGGCGAGTACCGCGTGCGCATCCGCTCGCGGCAGCGCCCCGAGCTGGTCGACGAGAGCGACCTCCCCTTCGCCATTGTGGCGCGGCCGCCGCAGACCGGCCGCGACCGCCAGCCGCGCTAAAAAAAATTCCGCCGGCCTCCGTCCTTGCGCGGCGCCGCCTCCGGGGCTATACTGGCCCCGAGCCAGAGGAGGAGCGCCATGGACAAGGTCGTGCTGCAGGCCGCAGACCTGGACGGCTATTTGAATCCGGCCGACGCCCGGGCCATTGCCGAGGTGGAGGCGCTTTACGGGCAGGCCCTGGAGGGCTTTGCCGGCCTGGAGCGCGACGGCGGCCAGGCGCAGGCCGGCCGCGAGCGGCTGCTGGCCGTGTTCAACGAGCTGGGCGAGCGCCTGCAGGCGGCGGTCGCCGCCGAGAAGCGCATCCATGTCTTCTCGCTGGAGACGCCCGAGTTCATCCACGGCGAGGCGTCGCGGCTGGTGGCCAAGCTGCGCGACGAGCGCACGGCCAACCCCGAGTTCGTCTACTATATCCAGCGCGCCTACGAGATGCTGTTCAACCAGGCCTTCGCCGGGCCGCACGTGCGCGAGCGGCGTCCCATTTTCGTGCCCACGCCGGTGCGCCAGCCCCGGGCCAACTACGCGCTGCACAAGATCCCCGACATCGACGCCCTGACTTCCGCGGGCGTCATGTGCGTCATGCTGCGGGCGGCGCTGCTGCCCTCGATGATCGTGGCCAAGGAGATCCAGGAATACACGTCGGGCCGGGTGGTGACCCCCTTCGCCCTGTTCAAGATCAGCCGCGACGAAAGCCGGCGCGAGAGCGACATGGCCTACGTTCTGGACCTGCAGCGCTCTTATTTCCGCCTGGGCGACCTGGACGGCCGCGACCTGTTCTTCGCCGACCCCATGAACGCCACCGGCGGCAGCCTGGTCACGGTCATCCATTACCTGCGCGGCCAGGGGGTGCGGCCGCGCTCGATCCGCTTCTTCAACGTCGTCTCCACGCTGAAGGGGGCGCTGCGCATCGTGCGCGCCGTGCCCGAGGCCGAAGTGTTCACCCTGTGGATGGACCCGGCGCTGAACGACAAGGCCTACATCCTTCCCGGACTGGGCGACGCCGGCGACCGCATCAACGGCCCCGACCAGGCCGATCGGCCGCGCGACATCATCCAGCTGCTGGCCGACTACGGCACGCGCGTCACCTCGCTCTACCGCGACCAGGTGCGCCAGATCGAGAACGTCGTCCTGGGCCGCCGGTCCGGCTAGAATATTTTCCGGTAGACGTGGCAATACGGGCTGCCGCCCGTTTTGTAATAGTAATTCTGATGATAGTCCTCGGCCGGCCAGAACTCGCCGGCGCGGCTCAGGCGCGTCGCCGGCTGGAAGCCCTTGGCCCGCAGCTCGGCCAGCAGTTTTTCCGCGGCCTGCCTCTGCCCCTCGTCCAAATAGAAGATCTCCGAGCGGTACTGGGGGCCGATGTCGGGTCCCTGGCGATCGACCTGGGTGAAGTCGTGTGTCTCGAAGTAGAGCCTGGCCAGCTGTTCGTAGCTGACCTGAAGGGGGTCGAAGACGACGCGCACCGCCTCGGCGTGGCCGCTGTCGCCGCCGCACACCTGCTTGTAAGTCGGCTGGCGCAGGTGGCCGCCGGTGTAGCCGGCGCTGGTGGTCAGCACCCCCCGTACCGCCTGCAGGTGGTGCTGGGTCCCCCAGAAGCAGCCTGAAGCAAAGATGGCGGTTTCGCTGCCACGGTTGTCGGCGGGGATGAAATTCATGGCTATGGAATTGACGCAGTGGCGGGTGTTCCTGGCGGTGAAGCCCTCGCCCAGGAACACGTGGCCCAGGTGGGCGCCGCAGGCGGCGCAGGCGATCTCGGTGCGCAGGCCGTCGGGGTCGCGGCGGCGGGTTACCGCTCCGGCGATCTCCTCATCGAAGCTCGGCCAGCCGCAGCCCGAGTCAAACTTGGACTCGGAGCGGAACAGGGGGGAGCCGCAGCGCTTGCAGGCATACGTTCCCTTGCCCTTGAAGTCATGGAAGCGCCCGCTGAACGGGCGTTCGGTGCCGCGCTGCAGCATGACCCGGGTTTCCTCGTCCGTCAATTTTTGGTCGCTGTCCACGTTCCCTCCGCCTCGAGCCGGCAGCATGAGCAGCATTGCCGCGGCCACAAATGAGATTATTAAGGTAGCATATTTCATTGGATAAAATAATGGCGTGGTTTCGGGAGCTTGTCAACCGCCGGCGGGTCTCAGTCCTTTTTTTTGGCGGTGAGCACGTACAGGGCGAACAGGATCAGCGCGCCGATGTAGAGGTAGGGAACGGCCCAGGGCCACAGGGGGTGCCCCTTGAAAACGGTCTTGACGAAATAGAACAGGCCCGCCGACACCGCGGTGATCAGCAGCCAGATGACCGAGATTGTCTTGAATGCCATGTTGCCCTCCCTAGGATGATTCTAGTTCCTTTGCGGATGACCTGTCAATATAGCCATAAGAATTGTGCTAGTGGTAGTGGTAGAATCAGTGCTCATTGCACCCACTGTCACGAACACGCCTGCAGAAACTCATTGAGCTTCATGCTGACAGTGGCGCTCGCAAGGCAAAAGGAAAAAGGTAAAAGGAAAAAGTAAAAATAACGAGATCGTTAAAATTCTCGCTACTACCACTACCACTATCACTACCACTTAGAGTTCGCCGAGTTTCTTCCTAACACTAACACTAACACTAACACTAAGAGTTCGTTCTTATATTACTGTTGGACAGCCTGGTCGAGCAGCCCGACGATCTTTCTGGACAGCATGTCGACCACCTCCCGCTCTCCCTTCTCGAAGTTGTAATAGGCCACGGCCTGGCTCAGGGCGTTGTCCTTGGCAGACACGTGCCGCGGCCGGTTGTCGGTCATGTAGCCGTTGGCCCGGCGGAAGGCGAAGACGTCCTGGTCGCGGAGGGCCAGGAAGCGGGCGTTCAGGGCGGCCATCTTCTCGCCGTAGCCGGCGTACAATTTTTCCAGCTGCGGCAGCAGCACGGCGGCCTCGGGCCTGTCCTTGGCCAGGGCGGCGGCTTCGGCCACGCAGCGGTCGAAGGTGGCCAGGATCTCGCCGACGATGGCCTCGCCCGCCTGGGCCTGAGCGGC
>CAYXCX010000100.1:0-7259 GCA_964463405.1 uncultured Clostridia bacterium | reverse complement strand
GTCGGCGGCGCGGCCCAGGGAGTGCCTGCGGGTGGCGAAGCGGCGCAGGGCCATCATCAGGGCGGCGGGCTCGGCCTGGCGCGGGCAGGTTTCGCTGCACTCGCCGCAGTAGTAGCATAGCCAGGGCTCGGGCGCGGCCAGGATGCGTTTTTCCAGGCCCAGCAGGGCATAGCGGATCATGCGTCGCGGGAAGGAGGCGGCCTCCTTGGAGAGCGGGCAGACGGCCGAGCAGGTGCCGCAGCTGTAGCAGGCCTGCAGGTCGAAGGCGCCGAGCTTGCGGATCTCGGCCAGGACGCTGGCGTTGACCGTTTCCATGTTCACTTCACCTCGATGAGGGCATAGCGGTAATAGCCGTCGTCGTCGGGTTTCTCCGACGCCCTGACCTTGCCGTAGCGCACATAGCCCATCAGCCACCACTGGACGTCCGGCGCCGGGATGCCCAGCGCCTGCGCCGCCTCGGGCACGGTCAGCGGTCCCTTTTCGCGCAGCAGGTCCAGGACCCGGGCGCGGGCGGTGAACTCCTGGCGGGCCGTCTCGCGCCGGCGCCCGTGGATGCCGACGCTCTCGGGGAAGCGCTCGCGGCTGTTATCCTTCATGGGCGGCCTCCCGGGCCAGCACGTCGATCATGGCCTCGACCTGGCCGTCGGTGTAGCCCTTGAGCTGGGTGGCGTCGGCCGGGCAGGGGGGCAGGCAGGCGCCGCAGCCCTTGCACAGGACGTCGACCACCTGCGCCACTTCCTTGTCGCCGTAGGCGACCTTCTCGATGGCGCCATAGGGGCAGGCGGGCTGGCACTTGCCGCACCAGGTGCAGGCCTCGGCCCGCACATAGGCCACGAAGGGCTGCAGGTCGACGTAGCCCTTGATGAGCAGCGCCGCGGCCTTGGCCACCGCCGCCAGCGAGGAGACCACGCTCTCGCCGGCGTTCTTCGGCCCCTGGCAGGCGCCGGCGATGGTGACGCCGTCGATGACCGTCTCCACCGGCCGCAGCTTGGGGTGGATCTCGTTGTAGAAGCGGTCGGCGCCCAGCGGCAGCTTCAGCACCCGCGTCAGGGCGTCGTTGGGCCGCGCCGTCATGCCCGTGACCAGCACCACCAGGTCGGCCTCAACCGCCACCTCGTTGCCGCCGGTCAGCAGGTCCTGGACGACCACGCGCAGGGAATCGCCTTCGCGCTCGACGCGCGGCGGCCGCTCCTCGTGAAAGCGCAGGAAAATGGAGCCGGTTTTGCCCGCCTCCTCGTAGATCGTCTCGAACTTGCCGTAGGTGCGCATGTCTCGGTAGAAGTGGTAGCTGCGCAGGCCGGGGAACTTCCGGGCGGCGAGGACCGCCTGGTGGCAGGCGGCGCTGCAGCAGTAGCGCGAGCACCAGCGGTTGAGGTCCCCGCCCTCGCCGCACTGGCGGCTGCCGACGCAGTAGATGAAGGCGACCGTGCGGATTTCCCGGCCCTCGTGCAGCAGCCGGCCGTCCTCCTGCTGCAGCAGCCTCTCGAACTGCGAGAGGGTGACCACCCCGGGCTGGCCGAAAGCGTACTCGCCCGGCTTGGGCTCGTACTCGGCAAAGCCGGTGGCCACCAGGATGGCGCCGACCCGGATGCGCACCATTTCTTCCGCGCCCGCCTCTGCGGCGGGGCGGATGCGGATCGCCAGCTCGAACTCGCCGATGTGCCCGCTCTTTTCGGCCAGCTCGGCGTTGAGGAACAGGGTGACGTTCGGCCGCCGGCGCGCCTCCGCCAGCAGGGAGGCGGCCAGCTCGGAGCCGACCTTGCCGGCCGGGAACATCTCGCCCAGCTCCGCGACCCAACCCCCGGTGCGCGCCTCGCGCTCGACGACGAAGACCTCGACGCCGAGGTCGGCCAGCTCGATGGCGGCGCGCAGGCCGGCGATGCCGGCGCCGACGACCAGCACCTTCTTGACCGAGGTGACGCGGATGGGCTGCAGCGCCTCCTGGCGCAGCGCCTTCTCGATGCCGGCGCCGACCAGATTGGCCGCCTTGCAGGTGGCGCCCTCGTGGTCGTCGGCGTGCGCCCAGGAGCACTGCTCGCGGATGTTGACCTGCACGTACTGGAACGGGTTCAGCCCGGCGCGCGTCGACATGCTGCGGAAGGTGGTCAGGTGCAGCTTGGGCGAGCAGGAGGCGACCACCATGCCGTCGAGCCCCTGCTCCTGGATGTCCTTCATCATCTCGTTCTGCGAGGCGTCGGAGCAGGTGAACATGGAGGTGCGGGCCACGCTGACGCCGTACTCCTTCTCGATGCGCCGGCGCACCTGGTCGACGTCGACGTGGTCGGAGATGTTGCCGCCGCAGTGGCAGATGTAGACGCCGATCTTCCTTTTTTTGTCTTCCATCAGGACTTCCTCTTCATGCGTTCGATGTAGGCCGCAACTTGCGCCGCGGCGGCGCCGGCGCTGAGGATGGAATCGGGGATGTCCAGCGGCCCGGTGGCGGTGCCGGCGCTGAACACGCCGGGGATGGAGGTGCGCGCCGGGTCGACCTGCCTGCCGGGCTGGGCGACAAACAGCGTCTCGTCCAGCTGCAGCTCGGCGTCGGCGAACAGGCCGCGGCAGCCGTCCTGGGCCACGATGCCCACCGACAGCACCACCAGGTCGTGCTCGGCCTCCAGGACCGTGCCGCCGGCGTCGATGTCCTCGTAGCGCACCTTCAGGTTGCCGTTGCCGGCCTCGCTGATCCTGGCCACCTTGCCTTTGACGAAGCGCACGCCCATGGCCTTGGTCTGCTCGAAGAACTCGTCGTAGCCCTTGCCGAAGGCGCGGATGTCAATGTTGTAGACGGTGATGTCGGCCACCGGCAGCGCCCCCAGCAGCAGCTGCGCCTGCTTGAGCGAATACATGCAGCAGACGCGCGAGCAGATGGGGTTGTTCTGGGTGCGGTCGCGCGAGCCGGTGCAGAAGACGTAGGCGATGTTGGCCGGCGCCTTGCCGTCGCCAGGGCGCAGCACGTAGTTGTAGGGGCGGGTCGGCGCCACCAGGCGGTCCATCTGCATGGCGGTGATGACGTTGGGGTATTTGCCGTAGCCGAAGGTTTCCATGAGCTCGGCCGGGAAGAGGCGGAAGCCGGTGGCCACTACGACAGCGCCGACATCGTACTCGTCGGTCTTTTCACGCTGGTCGAAGTCGATGGCGTCGGCCGGGCAGACGCGCGTGCACTCCTGGCACTCGCTGCAGATGCCGCAGTTGAGGCAGTTGGCCGCCGAGGCCAGGGCCTCGGCCTCGCTCAGCGGCTGCTCCACCTCGTTGAAGCCCTCGATGCGCTCGCCGGCGGGCAGCTCGCGGCGCAGGACCGCCTGCGCCGGGTATTCAACCTGGCGGGCCAGCACCTCCTGCTTGGCCACGGCCGGCAGCCGGGGGGCGAATTCGGCGCCCGCCAGCGGCTCGCCGCGCAGCCAGCGGTCGATGAAGAAGGCGGCGCGCTTGCCCTGGCCGATCGACTCGACGATGATCGAGGGTCCCAGCACCGACTCGCCGCCGGCGAAGACTCCCGGGACGCTGGACATGAGGGTGCGGGCGTCGGCCCGGATCGTCTTGTTGCGGTTGAGCGCGACCCCCTCCTCGGCCAGGTGGGCCGTCAGCGACTCCTGGCCGATGGCCACGAAGACCCTGTCGGCCGTCAGGACCTTCTCCGATCCGGGCTTGAACTGCGGGTCGAACCGTCTCTCGGCGTTGAACACCGAGGCGCAGCGGATCGTTTCCACCCCCCGCAGCCGGCCCGCCTCGGTCACGAAGCGTTTCGGACCCAGCGCGTGCAGGATCTCCACTCCCTCGGAGAGGGCGTCGTGGATCTCCTCGCGGGCGGCGGGCATTTCGCCGCGCTTCTCCAGGCACATCATGCGCACGCGTGACGCGCCCAGGCGGCGGGCGGTGCGCGCCACGTCGATGGCCACGTTGCCGCCGCCGATGACCAGGACGTCCCGGCCGGCCAGGTCGACCTTCTTGCGGCGGTTGACCAGGGCCAGCATCTCGATGCCGCTCATCACGTCGGGGTGCTCCTCGTTCTCGATGCCCAGCTTCTTGGGCTGGGGCGCGCCGACGGCGACGAAGACGGCGGCGAAGCCCTGCTGGCGCAGCTCGCGCAGCGAGCCGACGCGGGCGTTGGCGCGGATCTCCACGCCCAGGGCCGTCACGTTGCGGATATCGCGGTCGACCACGTCCTTGGGCAGGCGGTAGATGGGCAGGGTGGAGCGCAGCATGCCGCCCGGCTCGGGGCCAGCCTCGAAGACGGTGACCGGATAGCCCTGGCGGGCCAGGAAATAGGCGGCGCTCAGGCCCGCCGGCCCCGAGCCGACGACCGCCACCCGCTTGTCCAGCTTCTGTTCCGGCGGCCCGAACTCGGGCTCGGGGTGGCGCGCGTAGTACCAGTCGGCGACGAAGCGCTTGAGCAGCTTGATGTAGGGAGCGTCGCCGATCTCCTCGCGCGTGCACTCGGCCTGGCAGGGGGCGTAGCAGGCCCGGCCCAGGGTGCCGACCAGGGGTGCGTCGTCCAGCACCAGCCGGAACGCCTTCTCGAACTCGCCCTGGCGGATGAGCGAGATGTAGCCGTTGGCCTTGATGCCCGCCGGGCAGGCGAAGGTGCAGGGCGAAGTGCCGGCGCGTTCAAGCACCGCCTTCTTGGGCACGGCCTGGGGGAAGGCGATGTGCGCCACCCGCCGCGAGACGAGGTTCTCGTTGTACTCGTCGGGCACGGTGACCGTGCAGGCCTTCTCGCAGTCCTGGCAGCCGGTGCACTTGGCGAAGTCGACGAACGCCGGCTTGCGGGCGACGCGGACGCGGAAGCCGCCGGCTCCGTCGCGGCGCACCTCGCGCACCTCGCTGTAGACGCGCAGGTCGATATTGGCGTGGCTGGCGGACTGCGCCATCTTGGGGGTGGAGATGCAGGAGGCGCAGTCGAGCGTGGGGAAGACCTTGCTGAGCAGGATCATCTTGCCGCCGATGCTCGGCTCCCTCTCCACCAGCAGCACCCGGAAGCCCATGTCGCCGAGGCTGACCGCCGCCTCCATGCCGGCGATGCCGGCGCCGACGACCATGACGTCGTAGTCCATGTCAGCCTCCCCCGGCGGCAGGCCCGGCAGGGCCGCGCTTCGGGGACCCCATCTTGCGCAGCGCCTCGCTGAAGCTCACCATGTGCTTCTGGAACGACTCGGCGCACACCGAGCAGACGGCGGCCATCTTCACCCGCGCCGGCTCCAGCGCCCGCTCCTTCAGCAGCGCCTGGGCCGCGGCGACCGTGGCCGCCGTGCGCTTGGTGCAGTCGGGGACCAGGGAGCAGTCGCTGCCGTCGGCGGCGAGGAACACCCCGTCGAAGCCGCGCTCGATGGCGCGCACGATCCAGCGCGGCTTGACGCCGCTGGAGCAGGGCAGGCTGACCACGAACACGCTGGCCGGGTAGTGCATCTTGTTGCGGCCGGCCAGGTCGATGCCCGGGTCGGAGACGTTGTCGGTGGAAAACACCAGGATCCGGGGCTTGAACTCACTCATTGAACGTTTTCTCCATGGTCTGGATCAGGCCCGCCAGCCGCGGGTCGGCGATGCGGTAGTGGACGTGGTTGCCCTCGCGCCGGGCCAGCACCAGCCCCTCGCGGCGCATGCGCGTCAGGTGCTGCGAGATGAGCGGCTGCGAGGCGCCGCAGGCGGCGCGCAGGTCGCCGACAGTCGTCTCGCCCTTGGCCAGGCGGCAGAGGAGGAAGAGGCGCTGGGGATGGGCCAGGCTCTTCAGCAGCGCCGCCACGCGGGCGCAGCGCTTCTTGGATTCGGCGAAGTCCTGCATGCGGGGAGCTCGGTGGCGGGGGGCAAAAAATCCGCCGCTCCGGGCAGGGATGGAGCGCTGCCCCTACTTGCTCCTGCGGACGAAGAGGCGCCAGAAGCCGGCGTCCTCCATCAGCCCCAGGAACTCGTACTGCATCTTCTTCGCCCACATGGGGATGTCGTTGTTGGTCCCCTCGTCCGAGGACAGGACCTCCATGACGGCGCCCACCGGCACGTCGGTGACCGCCTTCTTGGCCTCCAGCAGCGGCCCCGGGCAGGCCATGCCGCGGGCGTCGACCACCTTGTCGGCCTTCAGTTCCTTCAGCTCTTCCTGAGTCATGGCACGCTCCTTGATCGCGGATTCGCGTTGTACATTAGAATATTAAAATATTCTTATATTCATTGTCAAGAGACGAATGACATTTCAATGTTTCGGCAGGAGGTTTAGTTCGTTGAGTTTCTTCCTATCGCCATCACTGCCATTAATGGCTTATATAGATGGTTAGTTCGTTGAGTTTCTTCCTATCACTAACACTAACACTAACACTAATAGCTCGTATCTTTTTACTGCTTCTTCCAACGGAAACTGCCGCCGTCCTTCCTGGCCGCCGACCATGACCCCTGGCTGGTGCCGTTGTCCCAGGTCCAGGTGCCGCTCATGGCCGGGATGGCGGCCACGAACTTGTGCCCCTCCAGGTCGGAGAACAGCAGGGCAAAAGAACCGCCTTGCGCCAGCCAGGTCCCGGAATAGCCGCGGTTGTCGCGGAAGCTGCCCGCCAGCTGGTCGGCGCCCTCGAGCAGCACCGTGAACTTGGTTTCCTGGTTGCTGGCGTTCAGGGCGGTGACGACCCAGGCGCCGCGGGGATCGAACAGGCGCGCGACCAGGGCCGTGTCGCGATAAAGAACCACGCTCGCGGCCGCGTCCTCGGCCTCGCCGTCGACCAGCACCTCGACCGTTTGCTTGGGGTTCTCGGCGGCATAGCTGTACCCGACGCTTTCCAGCTCCTTGTGGGTGTAGACGCCTGAGGCCGGGCTGCCGCTCACCCCGGGCTCGACGGTAACCACCAGCTGGTAATCGGGATGGCCGATGAGCTTGCAGCCGCCCAGGGGCAGGAGCGCGAGGCAGGCCAGGAGAACCGATGCGAGTGTTTGCTTCATGAGCAAGGCTCCTTTTGGGATCGAGCTTTTATTATATTATAAATACGCAAGATCGCCAAATGGAAATGAACGATCTCTCAGTGTTTGTGTTAGCAAGAAACTCAACGAACAAGAAATGGCGGCAAAAAGGGGGCAAAGGCGCCATGGCGAGCGCTCGTGGCGAGTGACGGGTGATGAGAAAAGCCCAGCAACAAACTTAAAGAAGTAAATATTAATCAGTTCTTCGTGATTGGAGCGGAAAAGATCAATCTGTTGCTGTTTCTCATCACTCATCACTCATCGCTTTGGGTTGCTCTGCTTTGCTGCCCTGCGCCGGGTTCCATGAAATTCCCCTGCAACTCCGTTCG
>CAYXCX010000099.1:0-7282 GCA_964463405.1 uncultured Clostridia bacterium | reverse complement strand
TCGATGGGCTGGCTGATGATCGGGCTGGTGACGGTCTGCGGGGTCAGCTTGTTGACCTCCTGCCCGTCTTTCTTGAACTTGTAGGTGATCTGCAGGTTGAGCTGGCCGCTGGCCGGGTCGGCCTGGCCGCCCAGGATGAAGTAGAACAGGTCGAGGTTCTCGCTGGCCTTGAACTCGTTGACCATCTTGGGCGAGAGGAGCAGGGTGTTGTAGACGAAGGAGTTCTTGTGGACGAACATCTTGGTCTCGGCGGCGGGCAGCATCTGCAGGTCGAGGACGGAAAAGACCGGCGAGGTGGCCAGCTTGCCCTGCAGCTGGCTGAAGTCGGGCAGGGAGAACTCCACGTAGGCGGTGGCGATCTTTTCGAAGTCGGGGGTGGCCAGGGCCAGGGCCAGCAGGTAGCTGCCGGCCGGGAAGATGTCGCCGGCGACCGAGTAATAGTTCACGGCCTCGGCCTGGAAGGCGGCCTGCGCCTCCTCGAGGGCGAAGCGGACGTTGCGCTCGCGGACCACGGCCGGGGCGGCGCCGGGCTCCAGGCGGTAGACGCGGGTGAACACCCAATGGTCGGCCTTGAGCAGGGCGGGGTTGTCGGCCGGGGCGGCGAAGCCCAGGTCGGCGTTTTTCAGCTGGAACAGGAAGACCGGGTAGGCCTGGCCCTGCTGCGCCGGCAGGTAGAGCGTGTTCAGGTAGGTCATGGGGATGTCGGCGCGGGCCTGTTTTGCGGCCAGCCCGGCGTCGATCGCCGCCGCCACCTTGGCCGGGATGAAGACCTGCTGCTGGGCGGCCAGCGGCAGCAGGGCGAAGGCCAGGACGAACAGCGCCAGGACGACGAACTTCTTTGCGTTCATTCTATTTCTCCTTATGGACTATGGACTACAATTTTAGCTTGATCTCGCGGCTGGCCTGGCTGTTGTCGGCGGCGTTCTCCAGCGTCACCAGGGCGGTATAGTCGCCCGCCGGCAGCTCGACGTCGAACTCCAGCTCCAGGTCCTTGCCCAGCCCGGCCAGCATGTCGTCTGAGACGGAAACCGGCTTGGTGATTTCCCGCTCCAGGACCGCGGCGCCGTCGGCGCCGCTGACCCGGACCGTCAGCTTGAGCTTCGTCTCGTAGGCGCCGCTGTCCGGGTTCAGCACCAGGCTGGTCACCCGGTAGGGCACCGAGATCAGCAGCCGCGCCTGGCCGGGAGCGAGCGCCCGGGCGCTGAGGGCGAAGGAGAACAGGCGGGCGCCGCGGTCGATGCCCTTGGGCTTCAGCTGCATCTGGGCGACGTTGATGGCGCTGAGGCGGCGGGCGCTGACCGGATCGAGCCGGTACACGCCCTCGCGCTGGGAATCGACGAAAATGACCGGGAACATGCCGTAGAACCAGATCTCCACCGGCGGCTCGTAGAAGCTGTAGCCGCTGGGGTAGGTGTCGCGGCGGTCGGGCTCGCCCAGCAGGATGAGGATGCGGCCGCGGTCGCTCAGCCAGCCGGCGCTGCCCTCGCGGAACAGGCGGTTGGCCTCGGCGATGCGCCGGAAATACTCGTCGCGGTACTCGTTCTCCTCGGTGCTCGGATCGGGGTCGCGCACCTTCCAGAACTCGTCGATGAACTGGGAGCGCTCGCGCGGCGGGGTGGCGCGGAAGAGCTTCCTCTCCTTCTTGGTGATGATGTAGCGCACCGCGGAGAGGAACTCCTTCTCGTCGGGCAGGAAACCGCCCGCCGACTTGCTGGCCGAGGCGCAGCCGGACGGCGCGAGCAGCAGCGGCAGGACGCCGGCCAGCGCCAGGAAACACTTCGCCGCCCGGGGCAGGGCGGGGTGCCAAGACGGGTTTGTTTTCATTTTCTTTTCTTCGCGACCTGTTGATTTATTTTATCATATTTTAATTCGCCTGGCAAAACGATACAATGACGACCATGAAAACGCGATTCCTGCTCCTGCTTCTGGCCGCCTGGGCAACGGCCGCCGCAGCCGCCGCCCCGCCTGCGGCCGAGGCGACGCTGGCGGAGCTCGTCCGCGCCCGGGACTGGCCGGCGCTGGCGGCGCGCTGCGCCGACGACTCGCACCTGCCGCTGGCCGAGTACTTCGGCGACTGCCAGGAGGTCGGCTTCGCACCGCTGCGGGCCGGGGCCGTAATGTACTTTGCCCGCTTCGCCGAGTTCGCCGAAATCGGCGAGCTCTCCTTCCAGGAGGCGGCGGGGCGCTGGCGCGAGCTGGCGCTGAAGCGGACGATCAAGCCCCTGCACTTCATCCGCCAGTTCCGGCGTTACGCCGTCGCCGGCCTGCGCCTGAAAATGGGCGAGGCCGAGATCCTGTTCCGCCGCGGCTCGCTGTACCGCGCCTGGCCCATGGGCAACGTCTTCCTGTTCAGCGGCGAGTGGGAGTTCCGCGTCCGCCCCGCGGCGCAGGAGGAGCGGCTCACCCTGGCGGCGCTGGAGCGCAGCGACACGCTGGCGCGCGAGGCCCGCTCCGGCGTCTTCGTGGTCAGCCGGCCCGAGGAACTGCTGCAGGGGCTTGGCGAGCCAGAGCCGAGCCCGGCGCCGGCCGACGAAGAGGCGCAGGCCCTCTACCGCGAGTTCCAGCGGCACTGGGGCATGCCGGTCTCGCTGCTGAACGAGCTGTGGTACTTTCCCTTTGCCGCCGATTTCAACGCCGCCCTGTTCGCCAACCGCCCGGGCCGCTCCCATTTCCGCTACATTTTCAACAGCGGCATCAGCCCCGACACCAGCCTGGCGCTGCTGCCGGAAAACAAGCTGTACCTGAGCTACAACGCCGTCAAGGGGCTCAAGTTCAGCCAGCAGGGGGTCGACGAGCTGGAGAAGCTGCAGCTGAACCTGTTCGTCAACCCCCAGGCCTCCTTCCTGTCGGCGACCTCGGTGCTGAATTTCAAGGAGCCGTCCAGCGTCAAGACGGTGAACCTGCATCCGGGGCTCGTGGTCAAGGGCTTCGGCCGCTCGCGGCAGCACGAGCTGCAGCTGTTCCGCCGCGACGACACCTACTACCTGCTGGGCGAGGAGCTCAACAAATTCAGCTTCTACTACGCCGGATCGGTCCCCTCCGGCAACGAGAACGACGAGCTGGTTCCCGAGTCCCGCGGCCGCCCGGCGCGCAACGCCGACCCGTATTACGTGCTGGACCGCGACCAGGGCTTCTATCCCAATCCCGGCCAGCACTTCTTCAAGAGCCTGCTGCGCGTCTCGCTGCCGGCCGGGCTGGAATGCCTGGCCACCGGCAGGCTGAGCTCGCGGCAGCGGCTGGGCGAGCGCACGGAGTTCGTCTTTGAAGGGGAGAGCAAGGGGGTGTCGCTGGTCTGCGGCCAGTTCGTCAAGCGGGCGTCGCTCGCCGGCGAGCAGCCGCTGCACGTCTTCGGCCATCCGCGCCTGCGGCTGCGCGACGCCTACGCTCCCGAGGCCCTGCGCGGCTACTTCGATTTCCTGCTGGAACGGTTCGGGCCGCTGGCCGTGCCGGAGCTCAACCTGCTGCTGCGCCGGCGCTCCGATTTTGGCGGCTGGAGCCAGCAGGGGTTCGTGATCTGCAACCTGCTGGAGACGACGCTGACCGACGACGACGTCAGCCGTTTGCGCCGGCTGCGCGCCGAAAGCCCGGTGGTGTTCGGCGACATCAACCGTGACAACCTGGTCCACGAGCTGGCCCACCAGTGGTGGGGCGGCATCGTCTCCTGGAAGACCTACCAGGACCAGTGGCTGACCGAGGGGCTGGCCCAGTTCGCCACCCTGCTCTACCTGGAAAACACCCTGGGCGCCGCGAGCTACCGCCGGGTGCTGGCCGCCTCCAAGCGCTGGGTGGCGCGCAAGAACGACGCCGGCCCGCTCATCTACGGCCGGCGCATCGCCAACCTCAGCCAGGACCTGCACGCCTTCCAGAGCGTGGTCTACAACAAGGCGGCGCTGGTCTTCCTGATGCTCAAGGAAATGCTGGGCGAAGAGGAGCTGCTGGCGCGCCTGCGCCGGCTGCTGGCCGATTTCCGGCACCAGAGCCTGGCCAGCTCCCGTTTCATCCAGCATCTCAGCCAGGGCGAGGCGCGGCTGGAAAAATTCTTCTCCGGCTGGGTCTACTCGCGCCAGCTGCCCAAGGTGCGCTGGCAGGCAACCCTCAGCGGCCGCGACGCCGAAATCACCTTCACCCAGGCGGACAGCGACTTCGTGTTCCCGGTCACCGTGCGCGTGACCAGCGCCGACGGCAAGTACGCGCGCACGCTCATCGTCGAGGAGCAGGTCCAGACCTTCCGCATTTGCGAGAACACCCCCATCCTGTCGCTGCAGTTCGATGCGGCTTCCGCGCCGGTCGTGCTGCAGCCGCAATAGCCTGGCGCGGTCCGCGAAGATATGCTAGAATAGCGGCGTGAGCCCGCTGCTTTCGCGCAAGATCCTGCCTGCCGTCCTGGTGCTGGCGGCGCTGGGCGCCGGCGGCTGCCGCCGCCGCCAGGCCGTGCCGCGCAACCTGCTGGTCGTCACCCTGGACACCACCCGCGCCGACAGCGTCGGCGCCTACGGCAACCGCGACGCCGGCACGCCGAACCTCGACCGCCTGGCGCGGGAGGGGGTGCTGTTCCGCAACGCCTACACCGCCGTGCCGCTGACCCTGCCCGCCCACGCCACCCTGTTCACCGGCCGCTATCCCACCGCCCATGGCGTGCGCAACAACGGCACCTATTTTCTGCCGCCGGCGGAACTCACCCTGGCCGAGCTGCTGGCCGGCAACGGGTTCGACAACGCGGCCTTCATCGCCTCGTTCACGCTGCTGGGCAAGTTCGGCCTGAACCAGGGCTTCGCCCTCTACGACGAGGGGTTCCGCCAGAAGCAGCTGGCCCTCAATTTCCGCGACGAGGCGCCGGCCGAAGAGATCAGCGGCAGGTTCCTGGCCTGGCTGGAGCGCCGGCGCGGGGGCCGCTTCTTCGCCTGGCTCCATTTTTACGACCCGCACCTTCCCTACCAGAACCATCGCGAAGTGGACCCCCGCTTCGCCGCCTCCGAAAGGCTGCGCTACCAGGGGGAAGTCGCCTACGTGGACCTGCACCTCGGCCGGGTGCTGGAGCGCCTGCGGGCGAAAAGGCTGTTGGAGCGCACGCTCGTCGTCGTGGCCGGCGACCACGGCGAGGCCTTCGGCGAGCACGGCGAGTTCGGCCACGGCATATTCTGCTACGAGGAGAGCCTGAGGGTGCCGCTCATCCTGCGCTTCCCGGCCGCCATCGCCAGGGGGCGGCAGGTCGACGACCGCGTCAACCTGGCCGACGTCATGCCCTCGATCCTCCAGTACCTGAACATCCCCTGCCCGGCCTCCGTCCAGGGGCGGAGCTTCCACGGGCCTGCCGCCGGCCGCAGGGAGAAGCGCCAGCGCGACGTCTATTTCGAGAGCCGCTTCGGCTTGGAAGCAAACAACTGGGCCCCGATCACGGGGCTCATCGCCGGTAAGCACAAGTACGTCTCGCTGCTCGAGCCCGAGCTGTACGACCTGGCGAGCGACCCCGGCGAGCGCCGCAACCTCTACCGCCGGCAGAACCGCCTGGCCCGGCAGCTGGACGGCAGCTTGCGCCGCTTCCTGGTCGACCACGCCGCCGCCGCGGTCGCCGGCCGGCGCCGGCTCAGCGTGGACGACGCCGCCAGCCTGAAGACCCTGGGCTACATCGCCCCCGCCGCGGCCGTTGCCCAGGAGTGGGTCGACCCCAAGCGGGGACTGGCCCTGTACGCCCGGCTGGAAGGGCTCAAGGAGATGGCCAAGGCCGGCCGCCTGCGCGAGGCGCAGGCCGGACTGGACGCCGCGCGCGCCGACCATCCCGGCGCCGTGCTGCCCGGCCTGTTCGAGCTGGAGTTCATGCTGCACAAGGGCGGCGGCCGCATGGACGCGGCGCTGGCCGCGCTGGGAAAAGGGCGCGCGGCGTTTCCCGGCCTGGAATTGTTCCTGATGACGCTGGCCAACGAGCTGGCCGCCCGCGGCGACTCGGCGCGGGCAGCCGCCCTGTGCCGGGAGGCGCTGGCGGCCAACCCGCGCCTCGCCGCCGCCCTGGTGCTGCTGGGCGACCTGGCCCGCCGCGAGGGCGACGCGGACGCCGCCGGCTTCTACAGACGGGCGCTGGAGCTCGAGCCGCAGAACGCCCGCTTGCAGGAAGCGCTGGCCAACCTGGCGGCGCAGGCGCCGGAAGCGGAGCGGCTGGACGGCCTGGTCGGCAAGGCCAGGGCCCTGGTTGCCGGACAGCGGCTGGACGAGGCGCGCCCGCTCCTTGAGGAGGCGCTGCGCCGCTCGCCGCAGCACGCCGAGGCCTGGCTGCAGCTGGGAATCATCGCGGCCCGCCGCGGCGAGACCGCCGCCGCCCGGCGCCATTTCCAGGAGGCGGTGCGCCTGGACGGCCAGAATGCCCTGGCCCACTGCAACCTGGGCATCGCCCATTGGGCCCTATTCCGGCAGGACGGCGGGCGCGCCCGCCTGCGCGAGGCGCTGGCCAGCTTTGACCGCGCCCTGGCCCTGGACCCCAAGCTGGCCGCCGCCTACGACGGCCGCGGCGCCGCGCGCATGGAGCTGGGCGAGAACGAGCGTGCCGCCGAGGATTTCGCCCGCCTGGTCGAATTGACGCCCGCCGCCGTCGACGCCCATTTCAACCTGGCCTACGCCCTGGCCAACGCCGGGCGCAAAGGCGAGGCGTTGGCCGCCCTTTCCCGACTGCGCGCATCCCGTTACGCCGAGCTCGGTCCGCGCGAGCGGCAGGAGCTGGACGCCCTCGTCGCCGACCTGAGCCGCTGACGTCTGGTCAGGTCTGGATTTTGCCATCGAAATGGAGTATCGTATACTATTCTTTAAAGGAAAACGGAAGCGATCGCTCCCCGAACGACGAGGTCCGACATGCTGGATGAATCGCTGCTCGAGCCCCTGGACAAGCAGGCGCGCGGCCGCCGCTGGCTGCTGCTGCCCGTCTCCCTGCTCGTCCACCTGCTGCTCGTCGCCGCGCTGGTGGTCGTGCCCCTGCTGCTGGCCGAGGCCGACCTGCCGGAAATCCGCGTGACCAACGTGCTCGGCGTCGCGCCGCCGCTGCCGCCGCCACCGCCGCCGCCGCCCCCTCCTCTCGGGCGCCGCCGCGGCTCGGGGTTGGCGAAAAAGAAACCGGAACAGGCCGAGGTCAGGCCGCCGGTCGCCTTCGGCCGGCTGATCGCCCCCATCGAGGTGCCGGTTTCGATCGAGGAGGACGAGGGCAGCGACTTCGGCGTCGAGGGCGGCGTCCCCTGGGGGGTCATCGGCGGCGTCGAGGGCGGCGTCGAGGGCGGCGTCATCGGCGGCGTGCTGGGCGGCG
>CAYXCX010000098.1:6087-7403 GCA_964463405.1 uncultured Clostridia bacterium | reverse complement strand
CCCCGAGGCGAAGCGCTGCAGGGCGCGCTGCTTTTCCTGGGCGCCGCTGCGGCCCGGCACGGCGACCTGGGCGATCTCCGGAAAGCGCCCGCGGTTCCGCTGCGCCTCAACGCGCAGGGAGCGCAGGTCGGGAAACTGTTCGGAGGGCTCGACCAGGGGCAGGACGACGAAACCCTTGCGGCCGCGGCTCAGCTCGGCGCCGAGACGGGCGTAGAAGCGCTCGCGGTCGCGGTCATGGACCACGCGGGTTGCGACCGGTTGGCGCCCGGCCAGCGGCCGCTTCAAGGTCGAAACCGCCAGGTCGCTGTACAGGGCCAGCAGCATGGTGCGCGGGATGGGGGTGGCGGTGGTGACCAGCAGGTCGACCGCCCGGCCCTTGAGAAACAGGGCCGCCCGCTGCGCCACGCCGAAGCGGTGCTGCTCGTCGATGACGACCAGGGCCAGGCGGCGGAAGGCGACCCGGGCGCCGGTCAGGGCGTGGGTGCCGAACACGAGCGAGATCGAGCCGTCGGCCAGGCCGGCCAGGGCTTTTTCGCGCTCGGCCGCGTCGCAGCCGCCGCAGAGCAGGGCCACGCCCTCGGGCCCGAAGAAAGAGCGGGCCTTTTCATAATGCTGGCGGGCCAGGATTTCGGTCGGGGCCAGGAACGCCGCCTGGTGGCCGTTCTCCCTGGCCAGCAGCAGGGCCAGGAAGGCGACGATGGTCTTGCCGCTGCCGACCTCGCCCTGCAGCAGGCGCTGCATGGGCCGGGGCGACAGCAGGTCGTTGACGATGGCCGCGAAGGCATCCTCCTGCTCGGCGCTGAGGCGGAAGGGGAGGCGGCGGTCGATGGCGCGGCGCAGCGCCTCGTTGAAGCGGAAGGCGTGGCGGCGGCGGCGCTGGCCGAAGGCGGCGCGCGCCGCCTGCAGTTCCAGCTGGAAGTAGAGGAGCTCCTCGTAGAGAAAGCGTTCCTTGCTGCGCTCGACCTGCGCCGGGTCGAGCCGCTGCGGCAGGTGGATGGCGCGCAGCGCCGCGGCGGCGGCCGGAAAGGCGTGGCGGCTCAGGAGCGGGCCGGGCAGGGGCTCCTCCCCCTCGCGCCAGTCGGCCAGGGCGGCGGCGATGACCTTGCGCAGCGTGCCCCCTTTGAGCGTTCCCAGCGGCCGGTAGCGCGGCAGCACCCCCCGGCCGGCGTCGGCCGGCGGGACCAGGGGGTTGACCATCTGCCAGCGCCCCTGCCGCTCCTCGACGCGGCCGTAGACCAGGAACTCCTCCCGCCCCTGCAGGGAGGCCTGCAGGTAGGGCTGGTTGAAGAACACCAGCGTGAGCGGCGACCAGCCGA
>CAYXCX010000098.1:0-6077 GCA_964463405.1 uncultured Clostridia bacterium | reverse complement strand
AAGCGCACGCGGGCCGGCCGGAAGCGGTACAGGCGCTCCTGGCCGGGGAGCGGGACCTCGGCAATGGCGGCCAGGTCAAGGTAGGAGTCGGGGAAATGGAGCAGGAGCTCGCCGGCGCAGGTGATGCCGCGGCGGCGCAGGGCGGCGGCGTAGCCCGGGCCGATGCCTTTGAGGTCTTCGAGCGGGGTGCTGGCGCTGGCGGTCAATACAGGAAGAAGATGGTCTTTTCGGAGCTTTGCACCCCTTTGAGCCCGGGGAGCAGGGTGAACCAGTCGAAAAGCGAGCGCTTCGCCTTGGCGCCGGCCTGGGCGGCGGCGAACACCTCGTCCAGGGCGTCGGGTGCGAAGCGGGCGCCGTTGATCGCCAGCTCGCTGAAGACGAAGCGCATGCGCTGGTGGGCCGTCTCGAAGGCGCCGCGGAAGCGCACTTCGGTTTCGCGCAGGAACGCCGGGACGGCGGCGTACTTTTTCGCGTCCAGCTTGAGCTTGAGCGAGCCGTCGACGCGGTTCTCGTCCTGCAGGCGCAGCTGGATGAAGGAGATCTCTGGCGCGTATTTCTTGGCGTAGACGAGGTTCAGGTAGGAGTTCAGCTCGCCTTCGCTGAAGGCCGCTCTTTTGAGAAAGACCGACGGCGGGCGCGGGGCGGCGATGCGCCCCAGGAACGCGTCGACGCGCAGGGCCTTTTCCAGCTGCCAGTCGGACGCCCACGAGGCGGCGGCCAGTGCCAGCAGGGCTGCGAGGCGCAGGGCTGTTTTCATTCCCTGATGATAACGGCGCGGCCGGAGATTTGCAAGCGCCCGGCGAAGAAGAGGTCGATGGCCCGGGCAAAGAGGCGGTGCTCCTGGCGCAGGATGCGCCGGCTGAGCGACTCGGCGTCGTCGCCGGGACGGACGGCCACCGCCCGCTGCAGGACGATCGGCCCGCTGTCGGTGCCGGCGTCGACGAAATGGACGGTGCAGCCGCTCACCTTCACCCCGTGGCGCAGGGCCTGGCCCTGGGCGTCGAGGCCGGGAAAGGCGGGGAGCAGGGCCGGGTGGATGTTCAGGATGCGGCCGGGAAAGCCCGCGAGCAGGACCGGGCCGGCCAGGCGCATGTAGCCGGCCAGGCAGACGAGGTCGATGTCCGACCCTTTCAGGATGGCGCACAGGCGGGTTTCGTAGGCTGCCTTGTCGGCAAAGGCCCTGGGGTCCAGATGCAGGGCGGGAACTCCCAGGCGGGCGGCCCGGCGCAGGCCGCCGGCGTCGGGCCGGTCGCTGACGGCCAGGCGCACGGCGAAGCGGGACGCGGGCCGCCTGGAGGCGCGCACGATGGCGGAAAAGTTGCTGCCGCGGCCGGAAAGCAGGACGGCGACGTTCCCCTTCTTCATGATCGGCGCCTCGGCTCGCCTGGAAATCGGGCGGGATGAAACGACATGCCGAAGGGGGGACTCGAACCCCCGCGAGCGCAATGCTCACCAGTACCTGAAACTGGCGTGTCTACCAATTCCACCACTTCGGCATGCAGCCTATTTATACGGCATATTCGCCCGCGTGTCAAGCCTGCGCCGTTTTACTTGCGCCGCGTGCTGGTGTACAATATCCCTTGCCCGGCCCGCGGCGCAGCGGCGCCGGAGAAACCGCCCGCAATGATGAAGAAGCTCGCCATAGCCCTGTTGGTTCTGTGCCTGCTCGCCGGCCCGGCCCTGGCCGGCCAGGAGGCGCCTGCCGGCGAAAGCCCCGATCCCGATTTTCCCCGCTACCGCTCGAATTTCCTGAAGGACGAGGGCGAGATGTGGACCGCCCCCTTCCGCCTGGACGGCAAGGGGCTTCTCCTTCTCGGCGCCACCCTGGCCGCCACCGGCGTGCTGGTCGCCAACGACGAGGCGATCTACGGCGAATTCAAGGATTTCCAGCGCCGCCATTCCTGGGTCGACCAGGCCAGCCCGGCCTTCACCCTGCTGGGCGACTGGGGGGTCGACTGCGGCGTGGCCGGGGCCTTCGTTCTCGGCGGCGTGCTGGCCCGTGACCGCCGGGCGCGCGACACCGGGCTGATGGCCTGGGAGGCGCTTCTGCACACCGGCTTCCTGGTCCAGGTCGTCAAGCACCTGGCCGGCCGCCAGCGCCCCGTAGTCGACGGCAGCGACTACTGGCACGGGCCGCATGGGTTTTTCAAGCGCTACAAGGACGGCTTTTCCAACTACGACTCCTTCTTCTCCGGGCACACGGTCTCGGCCTGGAGCCTGGCCACGGTCATCGCCGAGAACTACCGCCACCGCTCCTGGGTGCCGCCCCTCTGCTACGGGCTGGCGACCCTGGCCGGATTGTCGCGCCTGACCGAGGACGCCCACTGGCTGTCCGACGTCTTCCTGGGCGCGGTCATCGGCTACGCCGTGGGCCGGATGGTGGTGCGCAACCAGTTCCGGAGGTTCCAGGTCGTGCCGACGATAACGCCGGGGGGAGCGGCGATCTCATTCAGTTTCGGCCTGGATGCTAGTCAGAAGAAGTGATGAGTGATAAGTGATAAGTAATAAGTGATAAGTGATGAGTGATAAGTGATGAGGAAATGCAATAAATCGATCTATGCTGTTGCTGACACTAACACTAACACTAACACTAAGAGTTCGTTAGTTAATAAATTGATTCGATGGCTGTCTGTATTCCTTCTGGCGGCATCTTGCTTCCTGTCCCTGGCGGCGCAGGGCCGCGGGGACGGCGAGGATTTAGTCCTCGACCTGTGGCGCATGGAGACCCAGCCCGGGGGTTATTTCTACCCGAACTTCATCGAGAACCTCTCGCCCGATGCCGTCTGGCTGAGCGAGGAGAGCAACGGCTTCGGCCTGCCCGACCAGCCCAAGGTCTATTTCGAGGGCGACTCCTGGACGCAGTTCCGCTGGCACTACGCCGGGCACGCGATGAACTCGGGCCTGGACGACGGGGCCCCGGCCCTGCAGCTCCCCCTGCTGGCGATCGACGCCATGGCCCTGCGCGGCGAGTCTCCCGGCCGGCGCGACTACGGCTTCTTTTTCGACCCCCGCCGGCCCGACCCGTCCCGGCGTTCGTCGGCGCGGGTGATGGCCTCCACCACCTTCGCCAACCTGGGGGGCTGGACCGCGCTCGGCAAGCTGGCCGTGGCCAACCACGCCACGCTGCGGGCCGACGACCTGTACGCCACCCGCCGCCGCCTGGGCGGCAGCTTCCAGTTCGATTTCGGCCTTGAGCGGGGCGGCCGGCGCTCTTCGCTGCTGCTGGCCGGCGGCTATGCCGCCATGGAGCGGCGCTTCAACGACTTCAACCGCCGCGACGCGCAGTTCAGCGAGGACAGCGGCCAATGGAGCCTGCTCGGCCGCTGGAGACGCAAGTTCGCCGCCGGCGAACTCGACGCCGACCTCGTTCTCAACGCCGGCTCGCGCGACCATATGCTGGCCGAGTACGGCCGCTACCCTCAGGAAACCCGCCGGCAGGAACGGATGTCCTGGCTGGCCGGCGCGACCTGGAGCGGGCGTTCTTTCCGGGCCCGCTTTTCCTGGATCCACGAGCGCCAGGAGCTACTGCCGGCAATGGCCGACGCCGCCAAGGACCTGCGCGACGTCGACGGCCAGGCGCTGCTGCCTTTTGACCGGCTGGGGACGTTCGCCGCCGACACCCTGGCGCTGGCGCTGGAGCGGCGGCTGGAGTTTTCCTGGCTGGGTCGGCGCGGCGAGGCCGAGCCCTTCCTGGAGCTGGCCGCGGTCCTGCGCTCGGGCCGGGAGACGCCGGACGGGCACAACGCCGTCCATTTTGCCGGCGAGCCGGCCCTGGTTTTCCTGTGGGACGAGGCGGCCGCCTACCGCAATCAGCGGCGTTCAGCCAAGGCCGGGACCCTGCTGCGCGCCCCCCTGGGCGGCAGGTTCGACCTGCGCGCGCGGCTGTTCCTGCAAGCCCAGGGCCTGGGCTTCCAGGGCGGCAACGATTGCGCCTTCCTCCAGCCCGGGGGCGAGGTTGGTATCGGCTTCCAGGCCGGGCCGCGGACGCGCCTCGGCCTCTCCTATGGCGCTTTGCCCTACGAACTGGGATCCCAGGCGAGCGACTTCCTGGAGGAGCGCCGCCCGGGCGCCGCGGTCCGCGCCTGGGCCGACGCCGACGGCGACGGCCTGTACCGAGCCGGCGAGGAGGGCGCCCTGCTTGGCCTGAGCGGCGGCCCGGCCCACGAGCTGGCCGCCGGGCTGAAGCCCAGCTTGCGCCAGCGCCTGCAGCTGTCGCTCACCGCCCCCATTTCCCGGCGCCTGCAGCTCGACGTCAAGGGGCTGCTCAAGCGCATCGCGCGGCCGCTGTGGGTGCGCTTCGCCGGCGAGTTCGGCTTCTCCGAGACCGTCGGCGGCCGCGACTATTATTTTCTGGACCGCCCGGTGTCGGGCTTTGAACTGGGCAACGCCCCGTTCGCCAGGGATCCCTTCTACGCCCAGTTCCTGGTGCGCGTCCATGGCGAAAGGGAGCGGCGCTGGTACTTCTCCTTTTCCTTCCTGGCCCACATGGGCATGGGCCACGCCGCCTTCGGCAACGGCCCCGAAAACAACGACGTCGGCGTGCTGTCCGAGAGCCAAGCGTTCCCCAACTCCTGGATCAACGGCTTCGGCCGCCTGGACGGCGACCGCGCCTTTGTCGGCCGGATCTTCTTCGGCCGCTACCTGGCCAGGCGCCTGTTCCTGGGCGGCAGCGTCAAGTACCGCGACGGCACCCCCTTCGCCTTCCTCGAGGCGTTTCAGCGCCACGGCCAGTGGGTCATCGCCTATCGGACCATCCAGGGCGAGGACGAGCATTCGCGGAAAGGGGGGCCCAGGGAGGACTGCATCTGGGACTTCAACGCCAAGCTGGGCTATGACCTGCGCCTGTTCGGCCGGCCGGCGCGCCTGGAGCTGTCGGGATTCAACCTGCTCGATTTCGGCGGCGAGCTGTCGGAGAACGCCTTTTCCAACGACCTGCAACGCATGGCCAACGAGCTGCAGCTGCCGCGCAGCCTGCGCCTGGGGCTGACGCTGGAGTTATAGCTTGTGGGCGTCTCTACCGATGGGCTTCGGCTTGCACTAAAAAGGAAAAAGGCAATAGGTAAAAGGAAAAAGTAAGATTCGGTTCTAGCGGCCCCGGCTCTCCATCTTTTCCTGGCAGGGGACGCAGTAGCGGGCGAAGGGCAGGACCTCCAGGCGCTTGGGCGAGATCTCCTCGCCGCAGTGCAGGCACTTGCCGTAGTGCTTCTTGTCGATGCGCTCGAGCGCCTCCTCGACTTCCTTCAGATTGGAGCGCATGTTGCTGGACATGACGAAGCCCATCTCCTTCTCGATCAGCTCGTTGGCCTGGTCGATCTCGTCCATGGCGCCGTTGGCCCCGCCCGGGGCGTCGCGCCAGTCGATGACCTTGAGGATCTCCTCGCGCAGGGAGAGGAGGCGTTTCTTTATCTTGGCGATCTGGTCGGCTTTCATGGGTTCCTCCTAGCGGTGATATGCGGTGCCGCGGATGATGGTCATGGCCCGGAACAGCTGCTCCAGGAAGAGCACGCGGAACAGGTCGTGGGCGAAGGTCATGGGCGAAAAGGAGAGGGCCAGGTCGGCGCGGGCCTTGACCGGCGCGGCCAGGCCGGCGAAGCCGCCGATCAAAAAGAGCAGGCGCGAGGGGTGGCTGGCCATCCTTTCCTGCAGGAAGGCGGCGAAGCGGCGCGAATCCAGCGCCTTGCCCTTCTCGTCCAGGGCGACGGCGTAGTCGCGCGGCGTGATGTGCTTCAGGAACTGCCCGCCCTCTTTCTCCATCACGAACGCATCCTCCTTGCCGTGGATCTCCCGCAGTTTTTTTACGCTGAATTTTACATAATAATTGATGGAATGTAAATATTTATTTTCCAGTTCGCGCAAACCGGAAAATTTCAGCTCGCCGACGCAAAGCAGTTCAATGGCGTTCATGGCGCTTGAGCTTGTTGTACAGCGACTTGCGCGAGATGCCCAGGATGCGCGCCACCCGGCTCTTGTTGCGGTACTTGCGCAGCAGGTAGGCGGTGTACTCGGCCGCGCCCGCGTCCAGCCTGCGCTCGCCGGCGCGGATCAGGTCCAGCACCGGCCCGGGGCGGTCGAGCAGC
>CAYXCX010000097.1:2292-7449 GCA_964463405.1 uncultured Clostridia bacterium | reverse complement strand
CGGCCAAGACCCCGGAGAAGATCTTCAAAGAGGCGATCGACCCGACCATCGGCCTCAGCGGTTTCCAGGCGCGGCGCGTGGCGTTGAGACTGGGGCTTGAGAAGAAACAGCTCGGCCAGGCCGTCGATTTCTTCCAGAACCTCTATCGCGCCTTTGTCGAGAAGGACTGTTCTCTGGTGGAGATCAACCCGCTGGTGGTCACCGAGGACGGGAAACTCGTCGCCCTCGACGCCAAGCTCAACTTCGACGACAACGCCCTGTTCCGCCATCCCGACATCCGCGCCCTGCGCGATTTCGACGAGGAGGACGACAACGAGATCGACGCCTCCGAATACGATCTCTCCTACATCTCCCTCGGCGGCAACATCGGCTGCATGGTCAACGGCGCCGGGCTGGCCATGGCCACCATGGACATCATCAAGTTCTGCGGCGGCGAGCCGGCGAATTTTTTGGATATCGGCGGCGCCACCTCGGCCGAGCGGGTGCGCGCGGCTTTCAAGATCCTGCTGGCCGACGCCAACGTGCGGGCGGTATTCGTCAACATTTTCGGCGGCATCGTGCGCACCGACCTGGTGGCCGGCGGCATCGTCGCCGCCGCCCGCGACCTGGACGTGCGCATCCCGGTCGTCGTCCGCCTGGCCGGGACCAACGAGGAGGAGGGGCGGCGCATCCTGAGCGAATCGGGGCTGCATTTCGAGTCCGAGACCGACCTGGGCGCCGCCGTGCGCCGGGTGGTCGAGCTGGCCCGGGGGGCGTGACCATGTCCATCCTCATCGACGAGACGTCGCGGGTCATCGTGCAGGGCTTCACCGGCCGCGAGGCGACATTTCACGCCGGGCAGATGATCGAGTACGGCACGCAGGTGGTCGGCGGCGTCACCCCCGGCAAGGGCGGCCGGCGCCACCTGGACCGCCCCGTGTTCGACAGCGTGGCCGAGGCGGCCCAGGCCACCGCCGCCGACGTGTCGGTGATCTTCGTGCCGGCGGCGTTCGCCGCCGACGCCATCGTCGAGGCCGCCCAGGCCGGCATCGCCCTGATCGTCTGCATCAGCGAGGGCATCCCGGCCCTGGACATGGTGCGGGTGAAGGCCTTCCTGCGCACGACCCGCTCGCGGCTGATCGGGCCGAACTGCCCGGGCGTCATCTCGCCCGGCCGCTGCAAGGTCGGCATCATGCCCTCGCGCATCCACCGCCGGGGGGCGGTGGGCGTCGTCTCGCGCTCGGGCACCCTCACCTATGTCGCGGTAAACCAGATCAGCGCCCAGGGCCTGGGCCAGTCCACCTGCGTCGGCATCGGCGGCGATCCGGTCATCGGCACCGCCTTCGTCGAGGCCCTGGAGCTGTTCCGCGACGACGGCCAGACCGAGGCGGTGGTCCTGATCGGCGAGATCGGCGGCAGCCAGGAAGAGCAGGCCTCCGAGCTGATCGGCGGCGGCTTTCCCAAGCCGGTTGTTTCGTTCATCGCCTGCCAGACGGCGCCGCTGGGCCGGCGGTTGGGCCACGCCGGGGCCATCATCTCCGGCGGCCGCGGCACCGCGGCCGAGAAGATGGCCGTGTTGCGCGAACGCGGGGCGCGGGTGGTGGAGAACCCGGCCGAGATCGGCCGGGCGGTCAGGGAAGCGCTGGGCTGAGCGCCAGCCGGGCAAAAAGAAGGAGGAATAAGATGAACGGACAAGCGGGTAAGATGACGCTCATGAGCCTGATCGCCGTGGCCATCCTGGCCGCCGGGGGCTTCATGGCGTTCAAGTACGTCGGCAGCAACCTGGAGCGCAAGCAGATCAAGAAAGAGGTGTTCGACACCCTGGGCATCGCCCGGGCCAGCGATCGCGACGAGGCTTCCTTGGCCAAAGTCATCGAAGGGGTGCTGGCCAAGCATCAGATTGAAATCCTGGACGTGGGGGTCGAATTGAGCCAGAGCATCATCCGCTATCGTTTTTCCTACCAGCAGGAAGTGAACTACCTGTTCTTCAAGCGCGTTGAGGTCATCGAGGTGGCGGACGAGATGGACGCCTATGGGGGCTGAGGCCTCGCCGGGACGGCCGGCCGGGGCGCTGAAAACGGCCCTGGCGTTCATCAGCGCCGTTTTCGCGGTGGTCGTCCTGCGCGAGCTGCGCGCCATCTTCATTCCCTTCTTCTTCGCCCTGTTCCTGTACATCCTGCTGAACGGCGCCGTGCGCCGGCTTCTGGCCTGGCGCATTCCCAAGCCGCTGGTCCTGGCGGGAGTGCTGGCCGTGATCTTCGTCTGCCTGTATTTGAGCGGGCTGCTGCTCTTCACCGGCGCCGCCTCCTTCATAGAACATTTTCCCGCCTACAGCGCCAAGGTCACGGCCATGGTCCAGGGCGTCCTGGCCTCCATCCGCCTGCCGATCGTCGACGTGCGCCGCTATCTGGACGGGGTCGACTGGCAGGAGGTCCTCGATCCGCAGCGCCTCTCGGCCTTGGTCTCGGGATCCATCGGCAGCTTCGCCGGCTTCGTCGGCAACCTGCTGCTGGTGCTGCTGCTGCTGATGTTCATGCTGGGCGAAAGGACGCCCATGGCCGAGCGGGTCGCCCGCGTCCTGCCGCCCGGGCGGGCCGGCGAGTTCCGCTCCCTGGCCCAGGCCATCGGCTCGCGGGTCCGCCATTACCTGCTCATCAAGACGCTGATGAGCCTGCTGACCGCCGGCCTGGCGGCGCTGATCCTGCTGGCCGGCGGCGTCGATTTCGTCATCTTCGCCGCCCTGCTGGTGTTCCTGCTGAACTTCATCCCGACCTTCGGATCGCTGCTCAGCACGTTTTTCCCCGCCCTGATCGCCTTCATCAAGTTCGGCTTCGCGCCGCGCTTTTTTTTGCTCACCCTGGCCCTGATGGCTACCCAGTTCATCCTGGGCAACGTCCTGGAGCCGCAGGTCATGGGCCGCCGCCTGAACCTGTCGCCGATCGTCATCCTGCTCTCGGTCCTCTTCTGGGGCTGGCTGTGGGGGGTGATCGGCATGTTCCTGGCCGTCCCGGTCACCGCCTCGCTGCAGATCGCCTGCGCCAGCGTCCCGGCGCTGCGCCCGCTGGCCGCCCTGCTCTGCGGGGAATAACGCCGCCGGCGGCCTGCGGCTCTTGATTTTTTTTCGCGCTTTTGTATAGTGGCGTACAGGAGGAAACACATGAAAAAAACATGGCTGATCGTTCTCGGCATGGTGCTGCTGGCCCAGGCGGGATTCGCCGCCGGCGGCAAGGACAAGGCCGAAATGCAGGTGTTCGGCGACCTGGGCCTGGCCGTCTCCGATTTCGAGGGGCTCTTTTTCGACGCCGGCTTCCAGTACGGTTTCGCCCCCAAGCTGTTCGGCGAAGCCCTGTTCGAGTATTACTTCAACCCCGCCGGCTCGGGAGCCGATTCCAGCGCCTGGGGCCTGAACCTCAACGGCGTCTACAAGCACGGCCTGTCTGAAAAGCTCACCGCCTACGCCAAGGCCGGCCTCTGCCTGATCAGCACCTCGGTCACCTTCATGGGCTACAAGGGCAGCGATTCCGACCTGGGCTTCAACCTGGGCGGCGGCGTCGAGTACGCCCTGGACGAGAAGATGGGGCTGCGCGGCGGGGCGACCCTCAAGCTCTCCTTCGCCGAGGGCGAGACCGGGACCTTCTTCAAGTTGTACGGCGGGTTTTATTACGGGCTGTAGAGACTGAATTCCTATTGCCGCAGGGGCCGGCGCTGCCGGCCCCTTTTTTTTTCAGCGGAAGGCGGGAAGGTAGCGGCGCGAGCGCACGCTGAATTCGCCGTGGTGCTCGATCTTGGCCGTCAGCGCCCGGGTCAGGCCCACGGGATCGAAGCGGTCCGTCCAGGCCGGGCAGGCGGCCGGCGGCTGGCCGGCTGTCCAGGCGATGAATTCCAGCTCATCCTGGCCCAGGGCCCAGGGCTCGTCGCGGCGGCAGTCGCTGCACAAAAGCCCGCGGAAGTCGTGACGCAGCCAGGCGCGCTGCAGGCCGCGGCGGCCGCAGGAGACGCAGCGCCGCGGATGGAACAGCAGCCCCTCGCTGCGCAGCAGCCAGGACATGAAATAGGGCAGCAGCCAGTCGCTGGCCACGCCCTGTTCGCGCGCCTGCAGCACCGCCAGCAGCAGCTTGTAGATCCGGGTGTCGCGCTGGCTGGGCTGCAGGAAGCGCAGCGCGATCTCGGCCAGGAAGAAGAAGTGGAACAGGTCCCCGGCCGCCGACACCACCGGGAAGAAGCTGCGGCGGATCTCCCCCTTGCAGAGCGTGGCCAGCTCCCTGTCCTCGCGCCAGTAGTAGTGGAAATCGCCGTCGGTGAAGGGTTCCAGCAGCGAGCCGAAGCGGTTCTTCATGCGCGCCGCCCCCGGCGCCACCGCCTTCAACAGCCCCTGCTCGCGAGTCAGCAGCGTGACCAGCTTGTCCTGTTCATGGAGGGGAGCGGCGGCCAGGACCAGGGCCGTGGTCGAGGACTGGGGCATGGCCGGGAGGCGACCGGCCGGGCTAGCCGGGAACCGGGGCGAAGAACAGGGCCTTGACGGCGAAGTACAGGAAATACAGGCTGAAGCCGATCAGCACGAACCCCAGGATGCGGATCACCCGCCGGGTGTTGCGCGGCAGGCACAGCGACTTCACCCGCTGGGTGATGAAAATGATCAGGAGCAGATAGGAAAAGGCGCCGAGAAGCACGACCATCATGAACAGGATCTCGTAGTTCAGGGTCAGGGGAATGTAAACGCGCAGCTTTTTCAGGAACGAGAGGGCGATCATCCAGGAGGCGATCCCCAGGGGGTTGACCAGCACCAGCATCAGCCCCTGCAGGAAGGCCCAGCGCTTGCGCTGGATGCGGGCGGCGATGGCCTCTTCCTTTTTCTCGATCTGTTCGATGCGCTCGAGGAAGCGGGCGTCCTTCAGGGCCAGCAGCCCCAGGACGAAGGTGATCCCCGCGGTGACCAGCAGGAAAACCCCCTCCAGGCTGAGGTTGTAGCCGTTCTTCAGGAAGGGGGTGATGCCGAAGAAGGCGGCCATGGCCCAGATCGAGTCGCCGAGGGCGGCGCCCAGGGCCAGGCTCAGGGCCTGGGCGTATTCCTTCTTGACGGCGCGCTGGAAGACCTGCAGGTTGACCGGGCCGATGGGGATGCAGAGGAAAAAGCTGATGAAGAAGCAGCTGACGTAGAACAGCAGGGTGGTGAGCCAC
>CAYXCX010000097.1:325-2282 GCA_964463405.1 uncultured Clostridia bacterium | reverse complement strand
CGAAGCCTGTCAACCGCTTGCGGCGATTTTTTTTTTGTGCTACAGAATGCGGAAAAAGGAGGCCATCATGAGCCGGAACAAGATCGCTTTCATCTTTCTGCTGTCCATGCTGCTGGCGGCGACCGCCGCGGCCGCCCCGCGCCGCTCGCCGCGCCATCCCGCCGCCCTGCACAAGGGGGACATGCTGCTGACGCCGGAGCTGGTCTTCGTCTATCACACCACCAGCCTCGGCGGCAACCTGGAGTACCTGCTCACGCCCCGGCTCAGCGTCGGCGGCGACCTGCTGCTGTTTCTCGAGGGCAGCGGCGGCATGATCCTCGCTCCCGACGTCGCCTACCATTTTGCCGTCAACGTGGAGAATCTCGACGTGTTCGCCGGCGCCGGGCCGGCCCTGGCCTTTGGCTTCAGCGGCGGCGAGACCGAGTTCGGCTTCAAGCCCTTCGGCGGAGCCCGCTACTATTTCACCCCCAAGCTGGCGGGCTATTTCAAGCTGCTGGCCTTCATCGGCGGCGGCTCGTCCTTCGGCGGCGCCTTCGGCGTGACCTTCCGGCCGTAGGGACGGAGCGGCGGCCTAGAACAGCACGAACAACAGCCGGAACAGCCCTGCCGCGGCCGCGGCCACGGCCACGCTGAGGCCGGCCGAGGCGGCGGCGATGCGCCAGCCGAATTCCCGGCCCATGACGATGAAGGTGCTGAGGCAGGGGAAGTACAGGGTCACGAAAACCAGGAAGACCACGGCTTGGTCGGCGCCCAGGGGCAACTGCGCCAGCGAGGGCGCTCCCAGAGCCTGCTGGGCCATGACCACGATCAGTTCCTTGCGGAAAAAGCCGAAGGCCAGGGTCGTGCCCAGCGCCGCCGGCAGGCCCAGCAGGCCGTGGATCAGCGGCGCCAGCAGCCGGTCGATGGCGGCACTCAGGTTCAGCCGCCCCAGCCAGGACATGGCGGCGCTGCCCAGCAGCAGCAGGGGGACGACGGCGCAGGCGAACTCCCGCAGCTGGCGGCCGCTGGCGGCCGATGCGCTGGCCAGCGAGGGCTTTTTCAGATCGGGGATCTCCATGACCAGGCCGCCCGGCTTCTCCATGAACAGCGAGAGCAGCCTGCCGCTGACGCCGATCACCAGCAGCACGAAGGCGTAGGTGGCCAGCGCCCAGAGCGGGCCGGCCAGCGCGGCGCTGACGGCGAAGATGACGGCGCTGCGCGCCGAGCAGGGAATGAAGGGCAGAAGCAGGGCGCTCAGGACCCGGTCGCGGCGGTTTTCCAGGATGCGGGTGGCGTACAGGGCGGGTGCCGTGCAGCCGAAGCCCAGGACGAAGGCGGCCACCGACTTGCCGTGCAGGCCCAAGCGGTGCAGCAGGCCGTCGAGCAGGAATGCCACCCGCGACAGGTAGCCCGAGTCCTCGAAAATGGCATGGAGGAAGATGAGCGGCAGGAAGTAGGGCAGGACGATTCCCAGCGCCCCGGCCAGACCCTGGTAGACGCCGTCGGCCGTCAGCCACAGGGGATCGGAAACGGACTGCAGCGGCAGGAGCAGCTCCCGGCCCCGTTCGAGAGCGGGCGCCAGCAGGCCGGCGAACAGGCCGCCGGCGAGGTAGATGACGCTGAAAAATGACAGGAAGTACGCGAGCAGGAACAGGCGGCCGACCAGGGGGTGGAGCAGAAAGCGGTCCATGCGGTCGTGCAGGTGGATCGTTTTGCGCGGCACGAACCCGCTGGCTTGCTCGCTCAGCTTCATGGCCCGGTGGTGGCGCTCGCAGGAGATGGTCTCGAAACATTCCAGTTTGTGAAGCGCCTGGATGGCGGCGGCGGCCGCCGCGATCTCGGCCGCCAGGCGCTGCCGCCAAGGCTCGGGGACCATGGCGGGGTTCTCGATGGCCTTGATGGCGTAGAAGCGGCGGTTGCCGTTGCGCCCCGGCTCCGGCTCGGGCAGGGCCGCGGCCAGTTCCCGCACCAGCGCTTC
>CAYXCX010000097.1:0-315 GCA_964463405.1 uncultured Clostridia bacterium | reverse complement strand
GGTGTAGGGCGGCGGCTGCGGCGGCGGCGGCGGCGACGCCAGCAGGTCCAGGGCGCGCGCCATCAGCTGGCGCACCCCCTTGCCGTGCAGGGCGGAGGTGGCGACCACCGGCACGCCCAGCTCCCGCTCCAACTTCGCGGCGTCGATGCGCAGGCCGCGCTTTTCGGCCTCGTCCTGCATGTTGAGGGCCACCACCAGGGGCAGCCCCAGCTCCAGCAGCTCGCAGGTCAGCTCCAAGCTGCGCGCCAGCATGGTGGAATCGACCACATTGACGACCAGGTCGACGGGCTGCCCCAGCAGGTGGTCGCGGCTGAC
>CAYXCX010000096.1:0-7469 GCA_964463405.1 uncultured Clostridia bacterium | reverse complement strand
CTACGTGGCCACCATCGCCGCGGCCACCCGCAGCCACCCCTCCCTGCAGCTGGGCGCCTCCCCGCGCGGGGCCATCGCCCTGGTGCGCGCGGCCCAGGCCTGCGCCATCCTGGCCGGACGGCAGTACATCCTGCCGGATGATGTGCGGCGCATGGCGCGCAGCGTCCTGTCCCACCGCCTGGTATTGACCCCGGAAGCCCGGATGAAGGGCACCTCCCCGGAGACCATTTTACAGCAGCTGCTCGACAGCCTGCCTGTGCCCGGACAGCGCGGATGACAGGCCGTCTCTGGGCGGCGCTGTCGGTGCTGCTGATGACCGGCCTGTCCGCCCTGTCCCTGGGCGGGCCGATTTTCTATTTCATTTCCTGGATGCTGGTGCTGATGCTGGCCTACAGCCTGGTCAGCGTCCTCCTGGCAACCAGGCTGGTCACGCTGTCGCAGGTGCTGTCCTCCCCCCGGGTGGAGCGGGGCGACAGCGCGAGCCTGCACCTGGGGCTCAAGAGTCTCAACCCCCTGCCCATGAGCCCGGTGGGCCTGTCGCTGAACCTCATGGACGGGCGCAGCCAGGTCAGCCTCTACCCCGGTTTCTTTGGCGAAAAGCAGGCCGACTTCTCCCTGCGCTTCAACCACGTGGGCTTGTGGGGCTGCGGGGCGGAGAGCATCACGTTGTCTGACATCTTCGGTTTGTTCAAAATCAACAAGGAAATCAAAACCAGCCTGCCGCAGATGCTGGTGCTGCCGCGCGGCTTTGAGGTGCAGGCCCTGCCTTTTGCGACCATGGACGACGGCCGCGCCCTGCCAAACCGCAGCGGGGAGGACGTGACCTCACCCGAGGACACCCGTGCCTACCGCCAGGGCGACCCCTTCAAGCGCATCCACTGGAAGCTGTCCAGCCGCCACCGGGAGCTGGTGGTGCGCCGCTTTGAGGTGCCCGCGCCACCGGACACCCTCATCCTGATGGATGTCACCCAGCCCCTGGGCGGGGAGGACAAACCCGAGGGCCGCCTGCGCCTGCGCGACACCCTTGCAGGCACGGGGGTCGCCCTGCTGGGGGTCATGCTCCTGTTTCTGTCCTAGCCCGGTCGCTTATTTCCAGAATTCGCGCGTGAACAGCACGAAGACGGTGTAGATCTCGAGCCGTCCGGCCAGCATGCAGAAGGCGAGCAGCCACTTGCCCGCCAGCGGGATGTGCTGGTAGCTGGCAGCCGGCCCCACGGCGCCCAGGCCCGGGCCGATGTTGCCCACCGCGGCCGCAACCGATGAATACGCGGTCAGGATGTCGAGCCCCATCAGGGTCAAGGCCAGGGTGGCCAGGAACAGGATGCCGGCATAGAGGAACAGGAAGCCCAGGATGTTCATCACCACGTCCTGGGGAACGCTGCGGCCGTCGATGCGCACCGGAACGACGGCGCGCGGATGCAGCGTCTTCTTCAGTTCGGCCAATCCCTGCTTGAGGATGATCAGCACGCGCGCGACCTTGATGCCGCCGCCGGTCGAGCCGGCGCAGCCGCCGACGAGCATCAGGAACAGCAGGACGAAGCGGGCGGTCGCCGGCCACAGCCCGAAGTCGGTGGTGGCGAAGCCGGTGGTGGTGATGATGGAGACGACCTGGAACAGGGAATGGCGCAGCGCCCCGCCAAGCCGCAGGGTCCCGGCCAGGAGGTTGTCCGCGGCCAGCAGCACGGTGAAGAAGGCGACGATGCCCAGGTAGAAGCGGAACTCCTCGCTCTTCCAGAAGGCCGACGCCTTGCCCTTCAGGAAATGGTAATGCAGGGTGAAGTTGGCCCCGGCCAGGAACATGAAGACGATTACGACCGCCTCGACGAACAGGCTGTTGAACCCGGCGATGGAGGCGGTCCGGGTCGAAAAGCCGCCGGTGGCCATGGTGGCGAAGCTGTGGCAGAGCGACTCGTGCAGGTTCAGGCCGGCGGCCAGCAGCAGCAGGGTCTGCAGCAGCGTCAGCAGCACGTACACCAGCCACAGCGTCGAGGCCGTCTGGCGGATGCGCGGCGCGATCTTGTCCAGCGTGGGGCCGGGGATTTCGGCCTTGTACAGCTGGGTGCCGCCGATGCCGGCCAGGGGCAGGATGGCGACCGAAAGGACGATGATGCCCATGCCGCCGAGCCAATGGGTCAGGCTGCGCCAGAACAGCAGCCCGTGCGGCAGGTCCTCGACGCGGACCAGGATCGACGCCCCGGTGGTCGTGAATCCCGACGCGCTTTCAAAAAAGGCGTCGGTGAACGAGGGAATGGCGCCGGAAAGGAAAAAGGGCAGGGCGCCGAAGGCCGAGGCCAGCAGCCAGCCCAGGGCGACGACCAGGAAGCTGTCGCGGAGCAGGAGCTCGCCCCTGGGCCGCGACAGCAGGATCAGCAGGCCGCCGGCGGCCATGGTCAGCGCCGAAGAGGCCAGGATGGCCGCCAGGTCGCCGCCGCCCTGACCCCAGGCGAAGAGGGCCGGAACGGCCATGAACAGGCCGACCGCCACCAGCAGCAAGCCGAGGAAGCGGGCGACGACCTGAAAGTTCATGCCGGCCGGCGGGCGCTAGAAAAGCTTGTCCACATGCGGCAGCGCCTGGGGCAGGGAGAAGACGATGACGTGATCGCCGGGCAGGATGCGCGTGTCGCCCACCGGGATGACGACCTCGTCCCCGCGGGTCACGGCCCCGACGATGGCTCCCGCCGGAAAATCGATCTTGGTCAGGGGCTTGCGGGTGATGCGCGAACCGGGGTGGGCCAGGTACTCGACGGCCTGGGCTTCCAGCCCGGGCAGGGAGGCCAGGGAGACGACGTCCTTGCTGCGGATCAGGCGCAGGATGGCGTTGGAGGTGACGGCGTTGGTGTTCACGGCGGCGTTGACGCCGATGGGCGCCATCAGCGACAGGTATTCCTGGCGGTTGACCAGGGCGATGGTCTTGGTCACCCCCAGGTGCTTGGCCAGCAGGCTGGTCAGGATGTTGGTCTCCTCGTCGTCGGTGACGCTGATCAGGGCGTCGGTCTCCAGGATGCCCTCGGTGGCCAGCAGGTTGAAGTCGCGGCCGTCGCCCTGGATGACCAGGGTGCGGCGCATCTCGTCGGCCAGGGTGAGGGCGCGGTCGGGGTCGGGGTCGATGAGCTTGATGGTCAGGTCCTTTTCCCCGTCGAGCAGGGCGGCGGTTTCGCGGCCGACCCGGCCGCCGCCCAGGATCATGATCTGCTCCAGCTTTTCCTCCGACTTGCCCATCAGGGCGACGATGGCCGGGATGTCGGCGGCGGCGGCGGCGATGAACCCCTGGTCGCGGTTGAGCAGGATGTCGCTGCCGACGGGAATCTTGGTCTCGAGGCCGCGCAGGATGGCGACCACGCGGAAGACGCGCTCGGGAAGCTCGCGGCTGATCTCCACCAGCGACTTGTGCAGCAGCGGGCAGTTGGCGTCGAGGCGCATGCCGATCAGCTGCACCCGGCCGCCGGCGAATTCCAGCACGTCGGTGGCCGCGCCGCGCTTGATCAGCAGCACGATCTCACGGGCCGTTTCCATTTCCGGATGGATGGCCAGGTCGATGCCCCAGTCGGCGAAGGTGAAATGGGGCGGGCGGTTGAAAAAGCCCGGATTGCGGATGCGGGCGATCTTCTGCTTGACGCCGTAGCGGGACGCCATACCGCAGGCCACGACGTTCAGCTCGTCGTTGCCGGTGATGGCGATCAGCATGTCGGCCTGCGCGATCCCGGCCTCCTCCAGCAGGCGGGGATCGCTTCCCAGCCCCTGCAGGACCTTGATGTCCAGCGCTTCGTCGGCCTCGCGGCTGCGGTTGGGATCGATTTCAATCGCGACGATGTTGTGGTTTTCGCGGGACAGGACCTTGGCCAGGTGCGAGCCCACCTGCCCCAGGCCCAGGAGAACGATGTTCATGCTCATGAAGGATCCGCTTTTGCCGTGAACGTTCGCGCGGGCCAGCCGTCACGGCGGCGCCAGGCGGGACGGGACCCGCCGCCGCGGCCGTTACGCGGATACGGCCGGAGAAAAAACAGGCCACGGCCTTGCGGCCGCGGCCCTGCTTGCCGTTCTGATCTGCGGACGATCCGGGGCTTAGCCGAGGATGGCGTCCTTGCAGGCCTTGGCGACGCGGAACTTCACGACGCGCTTGGCCGGGATCTTGATGGCGGCGCCGGTGGCCGGGTTGCGGCCCATGCGCGCCTTGCGGTTGACCAGCACGAGCTTGCCCAGGCCGGGAACGGTGAAACCGTTCTTGGCGTTCTTGTAGGCCATGGTGGCCAACGTCTCGAGGGCCTCCCCGGCCTGCTTCTTGGTGATCCCTACCTTGTCCGCGACTCCGGTCACGATCTGGGCCTTGGTCATTGCTTTTGCCATGTGTTCATCTCCTTTTTGTAAATTTCGTCGTGGCCGGCATTCCGGGTCCACGATCCTTGCCGGCACTATAACCAAATTCCCTGAAAAAATCAAGTCCCCGCCATTGTCAAGCCCGCCGGCGGCGCCGCCGGCGCCGAGGCGCTGGTCGAGGAGCAGGCGCGCATCTTCGCGATCCGCATGCCCTGCCTGCTGCACCTGTGGAACGCCCCGCCCGGCCCGGCGCCTTGCGCATGCCGTTGACAAGCGGGCGCGCCGGCCCTATGATGGGGCCATCCCGGGAGGCGACATGAAGATCCGCATCGGCCTGCTGCTGGTCCTGGCCGCGACGCTGCTGTGCCTGGCTGGCTGCGACCTGTTTTCCACCGACCCCTGCGACAAGGTCCGCTTCGAAGGCGACGAGCTGGTGATGCCCACCTGCATCGCCTACAGCCTGTCCAATCCCAAGCTGGACGCCAACGGCAAGCTCGTCTATTTCGAGTTCAAGGCCATCTGCGACAACACCCAGTACACGGGCAACGTCACCCTGGTCCGGGACGGCGCCGGCAACGTCATCGACAAGTTGCTGGTGGTCAACGGCAAGAACTGCTCCTAGGCCGGGCGCCGCGCGCCGATCCGTGAATTCGCTTGCCCGCTGTGATATAGTTTTCCTTTCGCGAGGAGGAAGCGCATGAAAAGATCCGCGTCAATTCTGGCGTCGTGCCTGCTGCTGGCGACCGTTGCCCCGCTGGCCTGCAAGAAAGCCGAAAAGCCCCGGGAGCAGGAATGGTACCGCTACATCAGCGCCCATACCTCGGGCGAGATCTCGCGCCAGGCGCCGATCCGCATCCTGTTCGTCGCCAGCGTCGGCAACGAGGGCCAGGCGGCCGCCGGGCTCAAGGGCGCGCTGGTGTTCACCCCGGCCATCGCCGGCAAGGCGGAATGGCGCTCGCCCCGCGAGCTGGTCTTCACCCCCGAGCGCCAGCTGGCGCCCGGGGCAGCCTACCGCGCCGCCCTGAACCTGAAGAAGCTCATGAAGCTGCCGCGCGCCTACGGGCGCTTCGAGTTCGCCTTTTCGGTCATCCGCGAGTCGCTGGCCATTGACCTGGAGGGGCTGGCCCCGGTCGACGAGGTTTCGCCCAACCGCTTCCTGCTGCGCGGCATGCTGACCACGCGCGACAGCCAGGAGGCGGCTGCCGTGGGCAAGGTCCTGGCGGCCGAGCAGGGCGGCCGGCGGCTGGCTGTCGACTGGTCGCACGAGAACGAGGGGCGCAGCCACTCCTTCGTCGTCCGCGACATCCGGCGCCTGGAAACGCCCAGCCGCGTCAGCCTCAGCTGGGACGGCGCCGCCGTCGGCGCCGGGCAGAAGGGGACGCGGCAGGTCGACATTCCCTCGCTGGGCCAGTTCGATCTGATCGACGCCGAGGCGATCCTGGAGCCGGCCAGCGCCGTCCTGCTGCGCTTCTCCGACCCGCTGAAAAAGAGCCAGAACCTGCGCGGGCTGATCACCGTCCCCGGCCACGAGCCGACCTTTGAGACCGAAAACAACGTGATCCGCGTCTATTCCAGCCGGGGCTTCGACGCCGCGGTCGAGGTCACGGTCAATCCCGGGGTGCGCAACTTCGCCGATCGTCGCCTGGAGAAGCGGCTGACGCGCCGCCTGGAGTTCCAGCGCCCGGCGCCGCAGGTGCGCTTTGTCGGCCAGGGGATCATCCTTCCCGACAAGGAGCGGCTGACCGTGCCCTTCGAGGCGGTAAGCCTGCGCTCGCTGCAGGTGACCGCCTTCCAGATCTACAGCGGCAACATGGCGCAATTCTTCCAGGAGAACAACCTGGAGGGGCGGGAGAACCTGTCGCGGGTCGGCCGCTTCCTGTGGCGCCGGACCATTCCCCTCTCCGACAAGCCCGAGGAGGCCTCGGCCTGGCGGCGCTACAGCCTGGACGTGACCAGGCTCCTGGGCGACAACCAGGGCAGCCTGTTCCGCATCATCCTCTCCTTCAACCGCGGCAACGCCTTCTACCCCTGCGCCAACCGCGAAACGCCGGTGACCGAGCCCGAGCTGCAGGACCAGGACGACGTCTCCTGGCGCGACCACTCCAATTGGGACTACCCGTATTCCTATTATTACGGGGAAGGCCGGGACGGCTGGGCCGACCGCAACGACCCCTGCAAGGACGCCTACTACAACCCGAACTTCAACCAGGGGGCGGTGCAGGCGCGCAACTTCCTGGCCTCGAACATCGGCCTGCTGGCCAAGCGCGGCGACGGCTCCGACCTGCACGTGGTCACCACCGACATCCGCAGCGCCGAGCCGCGGGCGAACGTGCGCGTGCGCGCCTTCAACTTCCAGAACCAGCTCCTGGGCGAGGGCAGCAGCGACGGCTCGGGCTTCCTCACCCTGAGCCTGCCCGGCCAGCCGTTCTTCATCGAGGCCCAGGACGGCCGCGAACGCGGCTACCTGCGGCTGAGCCGCGAGGGGGCGCTGGCCACCAGCCATTTCGACGTGGGCGGCGAAACGGTGCAGCGGGGCATCAAGGGCGCCCTCTACGGCGAGCGCGGCGTCTGGCGCCCGGGCGACGACCTCTATCTGACCTTCGTTCTCTTCGACCGCGAGCGCAAGCTGCCGGCCGGCCACCCGCTGCTGCTGGAGCTGTACAACCCCAAGGGGCAGCTGATCCGGACCGCCAAGCCGGCGCGCTCGCTGGCGCCATTCCACTCCTTCCGCCTGCGCACCGAGGAGTCGGCGCCGACCGGGACGTGGAAGGCGCGGGTGCTGGTCGGCGGCCTGGCCTTCGAGCAGAATCTGAAGATCGAGACCGTGGCCCCCAACCGCCTGAAGATCGAGTTCAGCCCCGGCGGCGACAAGCTGGCCAAGGACCGGCGGGCGACGGCCGCACTGCGGAGCCGGTGGCTGCACGGGGCCGTGGCGGCCGGCCTGCAGTACGACGCCGCGGTGCGCCTGGCGCCGCGGACCACGCGCTTCGAGCGCTGGCCCGACTACGCCTTCGACGACCCGGCCCGCGAAATGCCCGCCTCCGAGCAGCAGGTGGCCGCCGGGCGGCTGGACGCCGCGGGCGCGGCCAGTTTCCCGGTGGACCTGGCCGTGGCGGAGGCGGCGCCGGGGATGCTGGACGACCTGTTCACCGTCC
>CAYXCX010000095.1:0-7533 GCA_964463405.1 uncultured Clostridia bacterium | reverse complement strand
CTTCTTGCCCAGGCCGATGATGAAGCGGCGCACGCCTTCGGCGACCAGCTCCGGCGTGGCGCGTCGCTCGCGCAGCTGCCCGCCGAGAAGGGAATAGCGGTTGATCGGCCCGGAGAGGACGGTGGGGAAAAAGCAGATGAACAGGGCCGTGCGCACGGGGCTGCGCTCGGCGGCCGCGGCGCCGCGGTGCACCTCCACCAGGTAGGCGACGGCCATGAACGTGAAGAAGGAGATGCCCAGGGGCGGATGCCAGGGTGCCGGATGGCCGTTTTCTCCCGGCTTCAGGCCCAGCGCTCCCAGGGCGAAATCCCCATATTTGAAAAGGGCCAGCAGCGAAAGGTTGGCCGCGATTCCGGCCGCCAGGACGGCCCGGCGCGCCCGCGGCGCCCGGGTGCGCTCGATGGCCAGGGCCAGGGCATGGTTGGCCAATGCCGTGCCCAATAGCAGCAGGACGAACGCGCCCTCGCCCCAGGCGTAGAAAAGGAGGCTGGCCAGCAGCAGGAACGCGTTCTGGGCCTTGCCCTTCAGCAGCAGACCGATTAGCAGCACGGGCGGCAGGAACAGGAACAGGAATGACGGCGTGCTGAAACTCATGGTGCGTCGCGGCTCGGTTCCCGATTATACCACAGGTCGGCAGCGCCGGGCGCTCAGCGCACGGCCAGGCCGAGCTGCCAGGAGGGAGGCGGCCCGCCGCGAACGCGCAGCGAGAGCTGGTAGCCGTGGCGCGCCTTGACGCGCCTGGAGCGCGGGGCGTCGAGCGCGAGGACGCCGCTGCCGCCGGCGGCCAGTTCCAGGCGCTGCGCCGGCTCGTCGAAAAGGGAGACGGAAACGCTCAGCGGGCGCCGGGCATTGCGGTTGGCCAGGCGGACTTCGATCGACTGCAGCGGCGCCAGGGCTTCGAGGCGCACGCGGCAGTCGCGACCGAGGCGGAGCCAGTCCGGCCCGCCTTCTCCGGCCCGTGCCGGCGGATCGAGATAGACCCGGCAGGGAACCCCGCGCGGGCCGGGAATGAGCCGGGGATCGGCGCCGTTCAGGCGGGGAAAGAGGCTGGCCAGGGCGAATGCGGCAAAAAAAGCGATCCAGGGCGCGAGGGGCGCCGGGCGCCGCCGGAGGAGCGGGCGGCGGGACAGGGCCAGCAGGACCAGCAGCGCGAAAAGAGCCAGGAATGCCGGGTTGGGCAGATAACCGCGGTTGTCGGTCTTGATGAAAGAGGGGAGAAGCTTCGGCAGGTCGACGAACTGGTTGCTCCAGCCCTGGAACAGGGCCCCGGCGCGCTGCAGGGTGTCGTGGGTGGTCGGCTGGTAGAGCGTGAGCGGCGCCAGGGCCTGGGCGGCGCTGACGAAAAGCGAGTAAGCGGGCAGGGCCAGGAACGCCCCGCGCAGCCTGCGCTGGCGGCCCTCGCGGTAATAGATCACGGCGAAGAGCATCAGCGCCCAGGCGGCCGGGGCCAGGTAGCGCCCCTGCGGGCAGTAGCCGGCGCGGATGGTCGAGAAGGCGTGGTTGGCGATGAACAGGGCGGCCGGGGCGGCCAGCAGCAGGTGGACGCGGTAGCGGCGGAAATTTTTCAGCGCCAGGAGCAGGCCGGGGAAGGCCAGAAAATACAAGGGATTGTAAAGCAGCAGGCCGTCGCGCTGGTCGAAGAAATAGTCGAGCAGGGTCTCCAGGCGCATGAGCGGCGTGATGCCTTTCAGCAGGGTCTCGAAAAACGCCGCCGATTGCTCGGGGCTGAGCATGCCGTAATAGACGGCGTTGGGCGAAAGCGTGCCGTAGGCGCCGTGCAGGTAGAGGAAGAACAGCCCCTGGAACAGGAGCGGAAACGCGGCCAGCAGCAGCGCCGGCCGCCAGCGCCGGCGCCACAGCCAGGCGCCGCAAAAGGCCAGGGTGAGCGGGTAGATGAAGAGGGCGTACTTCACCCCCCAGAACATGGAGGCGCCCAGCAGCAGCCCCGCCCACAGGGGGCGGAGGCCGCCGTTCTTGAACAGCAGCAGGTACAGTGCGCCCAGGATCAGCAGCATGGCCTGGACCTCGGGGAAGGCGTGGAACGAGTAGAAAAACACCGGCGTGGTGAGCGTGAACGCCAGGGTGACGAAAAAGGCCAGGCTGCGCGAGCGCCAGAGGCGCAGGGCGAACAGGTAGGCCAGCACCGCCAGCCCGGCGCCGAACAGGCCCAGGTAGCCGCGGACCAGGAAATGCAGGAGCGGCGGCGTGATGCGGAGAAAGAAGAACGGGGTCAGGGTGAAGGACAGGCCGGGCAGGTGGTAGGAATAGATCGTTTTGTGGCCCCGGCCCCAGGTGCCGTGGGCCGGCAGGCTCTCCACGTCCAGGAATTCCCGGAAGCCGCCGCGGAAATGCTGGTTGAAGATGTTCAGGTCGCCGTCACGGGCGATCGACTGGCTGACGGCCAGGTAGTGGGGCTCGTCGCCCACCAGGGCCACGCCGCGGACGGTCAGCAGGGCGGCAGCGGCGATGAACAGCAGTTCGGCGCCGAGAAAGACCGACAGCAGCCGGCGGCGCAGGCTCATGGCGTTGAAGGCGCGCAGGAAGCGCTGCGGCCAGCGCCGCCGGCGGGCCAGCAGCCACAGGAAGAACAGGAAGGCCAGCAGCAGCAGGTTGCGCGTGCGCAGGGAGAAATCGCCGCGGTCCCAGTAAAAGAGGCGCATGGGCCAGGCCAGCAAGCCGGAGGCGAAGGGCAAAAACACCGGAATGCCGGGCAGCCGGCCCTTGCCGGCGAGGGCGAGGGAAAAAAGCAGGAGCAGGGGCAGCAGCCAGATGAGGGCGCCGGGGAGAAACACCAGAAAGGAGGCGAAGCCGGCCAGAATCGCCAGGGCGCCGGCCAGGTTGCGCTTGCCGTCCTTCATGGGGCGGCGGTCAGGCCAGGCACTCCTCGATGACCTGGGCCAGGTCGAGGGATTTCATCTCCTCGCGCCCGGTCTCGGCGCTGGCGTCGTGGAACATGATCGCGCAGAACGGGCAGGCGGTGACGACGGCGGCGGCGCCCGCCGCCTGCGCCTGCTCCAGGCGGCAGTGGCTGATGCGCCTGCCGGTCTTTTCTTCCTTCCACATGCCGCCGCCGCCGGCGCCGCAGCAGAAGCTGGTCTGGCGCGCACGGTCCATCTCGCGCGGGCGGATCCCCAGCCGCGCCAGCACCCGGCGGGGCGCGTCGTACAGGCCGTTGTAGCGGCCGAGGTAGCAGGGGTCATGGAAGGTGAGCGGGCCGGCCGCGGCCGGCTGCGGCCGCAGCCTGCCTGCCTCCAGCAGCTCGAGCAGCAGCTGGCTGTGGTGCAGCACTTCGTAGCGGCCGCCCAGCTTGGGATACTCGTTCTTCAGCGCGTGGTAGCCGTGGGGGCAGGCGGTGACGATGCGCCGGAACTTGTGGCGGCCGAGGGTTTCGATGTTCTGCCGCGCCTGCATCTGGAAGAGGTATTCCATGCCGCTGCGCCGGGCTGGGTCGCCGCAGCAGGTCTCTTCTGCGCCCAGAATGGCGAAATCGCAGCCGGCGCGCTGCAGCAGCCGCGCCAGCGAGCGCGAGGTCTTCTGCGACTGCTGGTCGAAGCTGCCGGCGCAGCCGACCCAGAACAGGATGTCGCACTCGCCCTTGTCGGCCAGCAGGGGAACGCCCAGTTCCCGGGCCCAGTCGCCGCGGCTCTCGGCGTTGAGGCCCCAGGGATTGCCCTGGTTTTCCAGGCCGCGGTAGAGGGTCTGGAACTCTTCCGGGAAGCGCGACTCCATCATGACGCCGTGCTGGCGCATGCCCATGATCTTGGCCACGTGCTCGTTGAGCATGGGGCAGACCTCCATGCAGGCGCCGCAGGTGGTGCAGTCCCAGACCTCCTGCTCGCTGACCACCTCGCCGAGCAGCTTCTTGAGACCGTCCGGGTCGGAGCGCAGCTGCGGGGCCGAATCCAGCAGATGGTGTTTCAGCTTGTCCAGCAGCGTGCGCGGCGACAGGGCCTTGCCCGACTGGAAGGCCGGGCAGACGTCGTCGCAGCGGCCGCACTCGGCGCAGGAGAAGAGGTCGAGCAGGTCCTTGCGCGTCAGGTCGGTCACCTGCGGCGTGCCGAACTTCTCCTGCGCCTCCAGGTCGACTGCCGGAATCTCGGCCTTGACCCCCAGGTTGCGGAAGAACAGGTTGACCGGGCCGGCCAGCAGGTGCAGGTGCTTGGAATGCAGGATGAAGACGCCGAAGGCCATGATGACCAGGATGTGCAGCCACCACAGGGCCTTGGCCCAGCCCGGCTGCGCGGCCGCCGCCAGCGGGGCCGGCAGGCCGGCGAACGCCAGGTTGGCCAGGAAGTTGGCCTTGATTGCGGGTGTGCCGCCAAGGGTCATCTTGAACGCTTCGTAATAGATGAAGCTGACCATCAGGATGAAGATGAAACACAGCACGGTCAGCGACTGCCAGGAGGGGCGCTCCAGGCTCTTGACGCGGACGACGTAGCGGCGCACGAAGAAGTAGAGGACGGCGGCGAGGATCAGCCCGGCGAAGAGGTTGGCCAGGAAAAGCAGGGCCGAGTACAGCGCCCCGTGCCCGAACAGGCTGAACCCCGCGGCGAACCCCTCGGCGACGTGGTTGAGGGTGACGCCCATGAAGACGAGGAAGCCCCAGAAGATGAAGGCGTGGAAGAAGCCCGTGACCGGCCGCTGGCCGATGACCGGGGTCTGGAAGAGAACCTGCAGGGCGGTGCGCGCCAGCCGCGTGCCGGGGCGGTCCAGGCGGTCGACCGGGCGGCCGCTGGCGATGAGGCGGAATTTTCTCAGGAACTCAGCCAGGGCCAGGCCCAGGGCCAGGGCCGTGGCCGCAACGAACAGGATTTTTTCAACCGTGGTCAGCATCAGGACCTCCTCCGGGAGTCAGCGCGCGGGCGGAAACGGCAGGCGCCCGGCCCGCCGCGCCTGACGGACGCGGGGCGCCGTTGCGGTCACCGGCCCTCCAGCCAGGAAAAATCGGGAAAGAACGGCCGTTCTAGGTCGATGTGGCCGGCGAGGGACTTGACCTCGTTGCCGCCGATGAGAAACTTGACTTTCTTGATCTCGGGAAAATTGTAGCAGATGTTGTCCACCATGAAGTAGACGAATTCCAGCTCGGCCGCGGTGCCGCCGGGAAAGGCCGAGGCCAGCGACTCGTGGAAATCGAGCAGCAGCATGTCCTCGCCCAGCCGGTGCAGGCTGCGCAGCTGGGTCCCGGCCGGGACCGGGGCGGGGTGGCCGCCGTCGCCGGCCAACAGCAGGGAGACGACGCGTCGGTACAGCTCCTCGCGGAACTCCGGCGCCTCGATCTCGCGGTCGACCGGTTGCAGGCTGCGCGGGGACTCGCCGAGGAAAAAGAGGCGCACCTTCACGAACTCGACGGCGCGGCCCGCCTGCACGGCTTCGCGCTGCGGCGCGGCGGACGCCGGCCCGGGCGCCGGCTTGCGCAGCAGCCAGAAAGCCGCCAGCAGGACCGCGGCGGCAGCGGCCGTCGCCAGGAGCGCCTTCGTGCCCTTGGTCATTTCAGCCTGGTGTTGTACTGGACGATGAACTTGCTGATGCCGCTGTACAGGGCCAGGGCGATCTTGTCCAGGAAATCGTCCGTTTGCAGCTTCTTTTCCTCGCCGGGATTGGAAATGAACAGGGTCTCCACCAGGACGGCGGGCATGGCGGCGCGCATCAGCACGCGGAACGGGGCCTGCTTGACGCCGCGGTCGCGGGTGCCCAGCAGGGCGTTCAGCTCGTTCTGGATGAATTCGGCCAGCAGGCTCGACTCGCGGATGTGCTCGGTCTGGGCCATGTTCCACAGGATCATCTTCAGCTCGTCGTTCTGGATGTCCGCGCCCGGGTCGCCGGCGTTCTGGTTTTCCTTTTGCGCCAGCTCCAGGGATTCGGGGTCGGTGGCCTGCAGGCTGACGAAATAGGTCTCGGAGCCGTAGGCCGACTTGCGGAACGAGGAATTGACGTGGATGGAGACGAACAGCTGCGCCAGCTGGTTGTTGGCGATCGAGGCGCGGGTGTTGAGCGAGACCTCCGTGTCCTTGTCGCGGGTCATGAGGACGCGCAGCCCGGTCTTGGATTCGATGAGCTTCTTCAGCTTGAGGCCGATCTTGAGCGTGACCTCCTTTTCCTTGAGCTTGGCGCGGCCGATGGCGCCGTAGTCCTCGCCGCCGTGCCCGGCGTCGATGCAGACCGTTTCGATGATCCGGGGCTTTGGGGCGGGCGGCGGCTCCTCCTGGGCCGGCGGCGCGGCCTGCGCTTCCGCGGCGGCGTCGGGCTTGGCGGCCGGCGGCGCCTGGGGCTTGTCGTCGGCCACCAGGTCGAACACCACGCGGAAAGGATTTTCCAGCACGAAGCTCTTGCTCACGGCGGTCCGGCGCCGGAAATGGACGGCCAGCACGCTGCCGCCGCCACGCGCTTCGCAGGTCACGCGCTCGAGCAGCGGCGAGTTGGGAATCGCCCTGGCGCTGGGGAAGCGGTCGGCGCGGTCGCTCAGGCGCAGCTCCAGGCGGTCGGGGTGGACCTCGACGTCGTAACGGAAGGGGCGTTCGCCCTGGAATACGACGCGGGTATACCCTGCGTGGTCGAACGAGCGGAAATCGATGCCAATGGCGGCCAGGAGACCGGGGGCGGCCAGGAGAACGGCGCTCAGCATGGCGGCCTTTATGCTTGTTTTCATGGGGCGAACCCTGTGGGGCACGTGGAGGCGGCGGGAATCGAACCCGCGTCCAATCGAGAATCCATTGAAGAGCCTACGAACGTAGTTTGTTTCGAGTACGGCCGGCGACCGTCAAAACAAACAAAATAGGCCGCCGTCGGCCCCCTTTAGGTTTCGCCCCGCGGGACAGAAGGCGCTCCCCGCGGCGCTAGCCCGCCTTGTGACGCCCCTGGCCCCCCCGCGGGCGGGGAGGACCGGAACGGCAGCGTGTTAGTTACGCTGCGAGTGCAAAGTTGTTTGCGGTTCTTTTTTTGAGCATTTTAGCGAGTGCTCGGCTCAGTCCGCCTCTTCAACTTCATCAAGACTGTCGAAACCTTTTCGCCCCCAGCCTGGGGAATGGCGGGGCCGACGAGACTCGAACTCGCGACCTCATGCGTGACAGGCATGCGTTCTAACCAGCTGAACTACGACCCCGCGCCATGTATGGTCAGCCTGGGCGGTAGAGGGTTTGAACCTCTGACACCCGGCGTGTAAAACCGATGCTCTACCAGCTGAGCTAACCGCCCAACGTCCGGGAACATGGTATATGAAAATCACCTTTCTGTCAAGCGGCCGCGGCGGGCACCCCGCCGCGGCCGCGATCGCTCAGTCGTCCATGTCGATAGCGCCCTTGGTCTTTTCCCGGCGCTTGCTGTCCATCTTGTCCCATTTCTTCATGCAGGAGTGGTCCTTGCCCTTGGCCAGGGAGCACTCCAGGTACTCGGACATGTAAACGATGCAGGCGCGGATGGCCTTGCCGGTGGGCGTGTTCTTGTAATCTTCGCCGCCCACCGAGAAGTTGCGCAGGCTGAGGCCGGCGCCCAGGGCCGAGCCCTTGGCGTTGGCTTCGATGGTGCGCGCGTCCACGC
>CAYXCX010000094.1:0-7538 GCA_964463405.1 uncultured Clostridia bacterium | reverse complement strand
AAGTTGACGTCGGCCTCGAGCAGCGAGAGGCGGATCTCGCGCAGCGCCTCGCGCATGTTCTCCTCGGTCACCTGCACCTCGCCGCGAAGGCGGCGCAGGACCTTGGCCAGGCGCTGGCTCAGCGACTCCAGCACGGGCGGCTCACTCGCCCAGCAGGGGGACGGCCGGGCGCCGGTCCAGGCGCAGGACGGGATAGGGACCGGGGCGGTTGCTCCACTGCTGGACGATGACGCGGTTGAAGAGCCCCCAGGCGGCCAGGCCGTCGGCCGACTCGGGCTCGAGCAGCACCGGCACCAGCCGGGCCAGCGGCTGGTCCAGGCCGACATAGTAGGAGCCGGCCGGAATGTCGGCCTCCTCCCGGCGGTATTCCCCCTTGAGGGTGCTCTGCACCCGCCCCTGGTAGATGACCTTGGCGGGCTCGACGGCGGCGAGGGCGTAAGACTCGACCTGCTGGCGGCAGCCCGCCAGCAGGCGCTCGACGCGGATGCCATGGCCCTTCAGCACGGCCAGCGCCTCGTCCTGGTGCGGGGCCAGCACGTAGCCGGCGGGCAGGCGAACGGAGCGGGCGGGCACGGCGCGGGCAAAGTACGGGATCACGTAGTCTTTCGGCACGCCGGTGCTCTTCATGGCGAAGGCGCCGGCCCAGGGGGGGTGCTTGGCGCGGTCCTCGGGCTTGATCTCCTCGCGGACGAACTCGAAGCTCTTGACCGTCACGTCCTGGCCTTTCTCCAGCGTGAACTCCAGGGCGAAATCGTTGCCGGCCGCCCGGAAACGGGCCGCCGTTTCCCGGTCGCTGCGCCGCGCCATCTCGGCCATGGCGCCGGCGTGGCGGGCGGTGTAGGCCAGGATGGAAGCGACGAAAGCCCGCGAAGCCAGGACCCGGGTCTTGAAGTCGGCGTAGGAGTAGTTCTCGTCCAGGATGCTGAAGCGGTTGCGCAGGCCGACGTAGTTGGAGCCGTAGCGGGCCTCCAGGGCGTCGTTCTCCCAGCCCTTCTCGGGGTGCTGGCGGTCGACGAAATTCCCGTAGGGGACGCTGTCGAAGCCGTGCTCGGCCTTGAGCGCCCGCGCCACGGCCGGAAACAGCTGGCGCCACATGTAGTCGGCCAGGACGGGATCGCCGTTGGGGTTGAGCTGCGTCGAATAGGTAACCGGGTGGCGATGCTGGGAGCCGTTGGTGGTGTGCATGTCCACGACCAGCACCGGGTCCCAGGAGTCGAACAGCCGGACCAGGGCCCGCACCTCCGGCGACTCCAGCTTCATGTAGTCGCGGTTCAGGTCGAGGTTCTGGCCGTTGTAGCGGACGCCGGCCAGCTCGGGCCCCAGGTCGCGGCGGTTGCGCCCCAGCTTCTCGTTGCCGTCGGCGTTGAAAATGGGGATGAAAAGCAGCACCTGGGTGTCGAGCAGGCCGGGCAGCCTGCCCAGGGCGATGTCGCGGATCAGCATCAGCGACGCCTCCTTGCCCTCGACCTCGCCGGCGTGGATGTTGGCCATCACCAGCACGGCCGGCTTGCCGTAGAGGGCCAGGTCGCGGGGCCGGCTCAGCCGCTCCCGGCTCAGCACCACCAGCGGGATCATCCGCCCCTCGGTGGAGGTCGCCAGCGGCAGGACGCTCACCAGCTCGGACTGGCGCTGCAGCCGCTGCACGAATTCGACGACGTCGCCATACAACGATGTCCTGGCATAATCGGAAGCTTCGGCAACGGTCAACAGGTTCCCCTGCGCCGGCAGCGCCAGCGGCAGGCACAGGAGCAGCAACAGCAGGGATCGCGTCATGGGGATGCCTCCAGGGGCGCATTATAGACCAGATCGGCGTTCTGCGAAAGCGGGACGGCGACGTTCACGGCCTTTCCGGCTGGAAAAATCGGGGCCGCCACGCCGGCATCCGCCTGCTTGCGCCCGCGGCAGCGCGCACCTTTTCCCATCCGCAGAGGATTTTTTATGAAATTAAAAATTTTTTCCTTTTGCTATGGGCCACTTGACATTTTTTTTCCGGCTTTTTATACTGATATCCGCAACAACTAAAGACTTTTTGGAGGAAGCATGGAAAAGAAACCATACGTGTTGCCGCCGCTGGCTTTTGGCTACAAGGACCTGGAGCCATACATCTCGGAAGCGCAGCTGCAGCTGCATCACCAGAAGCACCACGCGGCCTACGTCAACGGCGCCAACGCCATCCTGGAGACGCTGGACAAGAACCGCCGCGAGGAGATAGACGGCGACGCCAAGGCCTTGAGCAAGGCCTTTTCCTTCAACGCCGCCGGCCACCTGCTCCATTCCCTCTTCTGGGAGAACCTGGCCCCGGCGGCCCAGGCCGCGCCCAAACCGCAGGGAGCATTGGCCAAGGCCCTGGACGCCGAGTTCGGATCCTTCGCGCGCTTCAAGAAGGAGTTCGGCCAGGCGGCGGTCAGCGCCGAAGGATCGGGCTGGGCCGCACTGGTCTACTGCCGCCAGACCGGCCGGCCGCTGCTGATGCAAATCGAAAAGCACAACGCCAACGTCATCCCCATGTTCCGCGTCCTGCTCGTGCTGGACGTCTGGGAACACGCCTATTATTTGGATTACAAGAACGACCGCCCCAAGTTCGTCGAGTCCTTCTGGAACATCGTCAACTGGGACGCGGCAAGCGAGCGCCTCGCGGCCACGCTCAAGTAATGACCGCCAGAGCCGCAGGCAAATCCGCGCGGAAACCCGCTGCCGCAGCGGTTTACGTCCAATCGCCCATCGGCTGCCTGCGCGTCAGCGGCAGCGAAAAATGGGTGCAGGCGGTTGAGTTCTGCGACAAGCCGGAAGCGGAGGCCGGGGCGGTGCCCGACTGCCTGCGCCTGGCCTGCCGCCAGCTGCAGGAGTACTTCCAGGGGCAGAGGCATAAATTCGAGGTGCCGCTCAGCCTGCGCGGCACCCCATTCCAGAAGCGGGTGTGGGCGGCGCTGCGCAAGGTCCCCTTCGGCCGGACCGTTTCCTATGGAGGCATCGCCCGCGCCATCGGCCGGCCTTATTCGGGCCGCGCCGTGGGCGGAGCCAACCACCACAATCCCGTGGCCATCATCGTCCCCTGCCACCGCGTCATCGGCCACAACGGCCGGCTGGTCGGCTACGGCGGCGGCCTGTGGCGCAAGCAGTGGCTGCTCGATCACGAAAGGAAGGCATTGGGACGCTGAAAAGCCCCACTGCCGCCGTCTTGACTTTTCGCCTCCCCAGGCTACAATGGACGGGGTACAGCCCGCGGCCGTGATGCCCCGCCTTGCCGGAGGCGAGGACGGGCGCCCGGCGGAGGACACATGATCCCGGACCAAGGCTCGCTGCAAGACACGCCACCGGTCAAGCTGATGCTCTCCCTGCACGAAGCGGGCCAGACGGGAATTCTCTATTTCCGCCAGGGCGAGACCCTGAAGGTCTTCTACCTGAACCGCGGCAGGATCAGCTGGGCCATTTCCTCCGACGAGGCCGACCGCATCGATCACGTCCTGCTGGCCAAGGGGCTCGTCGCCCCGGAGGTCCTCGCCCCCTACCAGGCCGGCAACAAGATCGCCGAGACATTCGGCAAGGTCCTGGTGGAGAACGGCGTCCTGCCCCTCGATGCCCTGATCCAGGCGACGCGCGACCAGGTCCGGCTCATCGCCTTCAGCATCATGCGCTGGAATTCGGGAAGCTACCAGCTGGCGGCCGAGCCGCCGCCCAACCGCCTGGTCAGCCTGGACCTCGACGTTTCCGCACTGGCGTACCAATACGTGCTGGGGGAGATGGACGTGAACATCGCCTGGGAGGAGCTCGGCTCCCTCTCGGGCGAGCTGCAGCGCGATTCCGACCCGGAGCGCTTACGCCTGTATGCGCTGGACGCCGAGCAGGGCGAAGTCCTTTCCCGCTTCCGCGAGCCCCAGCGCCTGGAATCGGTCCTGCTCGATTTTCCCTCCGAGCGCAAGCACCGCGTCCTGAAAGTCCTCTATTTCCTCCTGCTGTCCGGCCTGCTCAAGAAAAGGGAAGCGGAGAAGTCGCCGGGAATCGACTTCAAGGAGCTGGACAGCCTGTTCGGGCAGGCCCAATCCGACGCGATTGCCGAAGTCGACATCGAGATGCCCGCCATCATCGACGAGGCCGCCATCCAGGAAATCCCCGCCGCCGAAACGCCTTCCGCCTTCGCTGCCCATGCGGAAGCGGTCTCCGCGCCGCAGCTCCCTGAGCTGCCCGACCTCCTTCCCGACGAGGCGCCCGAGCCGCCGGCCGCGCCGCCGCCAGACCGTTCCCCGCTGCCGGAGCCGAAAGCCCGGCCCTACGCCCCCCAGTTCCTGAAGCCGGAAAAGCAAAAAAGCCGGCTGCTGAGCATTCCCCTGCTGTCGGTCCTGCTGCTGGCGGCCATGGTGGGGGTTTTCCTGTGGCTCGGCCGCGGCAAGGCGCCGCAGGAGCCGGCGGCGCCGGCGCCATTGCGGACGCAGCCGGCAAAGGGCCCCGCGGCCAAAGCGGACCCGCCGCGGCCCGCCGTTGGCCAGGCGCCGCAAAGCCGCGCCGCCGCCGAAAAGGAGGCGCATGAAGCGCCGGGCGCCGAAGCGGCCGTTCCCGGCCGGGCAGCCGCGGCGCAGCCCGGCGGGCAAGCGAACGCGCCGGCGGCCTCCCCAGTCAAGCCGGATCCCGGCGCCGGTGGCGCCGCCTACAGCCAGGCGCGCCGCGCCTTCGCCGCCGGCGATTTCCGGAGCGCCGGCGAGATCTGGAAGCGGGCAATGCGCGACGCCCGGGTTACGCACAGCATCCTGCTGGAGATGGATTGCCAGAAAGGCTCGGTGCGCGACGCCTACCGGCAAACCGCGGCCAAGGAGGACTTCTTCCTCCTGAACCGCACTAGCCGCGATGGCCGCGGCTGCTGGCTGGTGCTGTGGGGCCGCTACCGCAGCGCCGATGAAGCCGCCCTGGGCATGAAGCTCGTTCCCGAGTATTTCCTCAAGCAGAGCAACCCGCCGTCGGTGTTGGAGCTTGCTCCCTATCTGAACTAGGAACGGCACTCGCCGCACGGCGAGAATCCCGCAACGCCTGCCAGTTCGCTGCTTGCCGCCGCCGTGAGCCGTAAGCCGGCTGCCGCGCGCCGGCCGGGTTCTACTGCAGCATGATGGTCAGCATGTCTTCCAGGATGGAAACCCGCGGCGTTTCCACGATGCGCCCCTTTTCCACCCCGTCGCTCCGATAAAAAATGAAGGTGGGCACTCGTTCCACCGCCGGGCCCTCCACATAAAACCGCAGCCCGGGAGTGGCCTTGCGCTCCACCGCGAAAAAATTGACCTGCAGGCCCGGCGACTCCAGGGCGTCGACGATCTTCAGGAAGACCGGGACGTGGTCTTTCGAATCGCCGCACCAGAACCCCAGGTACACGTCGATCCTCATCTCCGGAGCCAGGCTCTTGAGACTTGCGACCAGCGCCGGATCCGGGACGCAGCCGTCGTACACGGCTTTCCATTCGCCATCCTTCAGGATCTCGCCGCGCTCCAGCGGGCGCTGGCCCAGGGCCGGGACGGCCAGGAAAAGCAACAGGGAGATGGAAATAAAACGGCTCATGTCTCTATCCCTCTCTGTGATGGTAGACGATCCTCACGGTTCCTTTCTTGCCCAGGAAGATGACGTCGCCGTCCTCGAGCTGCTTCTCCTCCACTTTCATCTCGTTGACGTAGACGCCGTTGGTGGACTTCAGGTCCTTGACGAAGACCTGGCCGGAGCGGGCGAAGACCTGGCAATGAAGCTTGGAGACGATCGGCTCCTGGACGATGACCAGGGCCTGGCCGGGATCGCGGCCGATGGGCAGCGGGGTGTCGGTCACCAGGAACTGGCTGATCGTCTGGCCGCCGACGATCACCTCGATCTTGCCGTGGAGCCCGGGCGAGGGGGCGCGGCGCCGCTCCGCCTCCTCCGCCGCCGCACCCTCGATCTGGGTGGCGGAGAAATCGGCGCCCGCCTGGGCTGCGGGAGCGGAGGGCAAAAACGGCCCCGAAGTCTCCTGGCGGCGGCGGGCAAGCCAGGCCAGCAGCCCCAGCACGGCGGCGGCCGCGAGCACGACCCACAGCAGCGTGCCCTGGCTGCCCTGCGCCAACGCGGCAAGGGCAAAACCGGCGCTGACCCGTCCCGGCAGGGACGGCGCCGGCGATGAGCTATTCTTCATCGGCGCCTCCTACAACACATGTCGGTTCAAAAACTCAACCAGGAACTTCTGCTTCTGCGGCCGGCGCATCCGTCCCGCCACCAAGATGCTTTCGCTTACCTCGTGGCCGCCGGCCAGGCCGCGCACGCGGATCGTCCCGTCGGCCGCCAAAGCCGGGGGGCGGATGCCGTCGCCGGTAAGGGCGAAACTGTGATCGCCGCGCTGGTCGGAATTGAACAGCAGCAGCTTGCTCTTGAACTTGAGCTGGCCAAGGCACTCGTCGCCGTTTTCGTGGACATGGCTGACCTCGAGCGACACCAGCAGGTTTTCCTGCAGCGCGCGGGACCAGGCCTCTTCAGCGGCGGCGAAATGGCCGGCGAAGAATTTCACTTTGCCCAAAAACGGCAGGGCGCGGCTCTCGGGATTCGCGCGCAGCAGGGCGCCCGCCAGGCGGTCGGCCGCGTCCAGGCGGCGGCCGGCCAGCAGCGAGCGCAGGCGAGCCAATTCCTCGTCGAGGCTGCCCAGCCTTTCGCCGGCAGGCGGTTCATGGGGGCGTGCGGAGGGCGCGAACGAAGGCCAGTTCCCTGGCGTCCCGGCAGGGGGAACGGACTCGGCGGCGGCCGCTGCCGCCGGCGCTTGGCTGCCGGCGGCCTCTTGGGCCGGCGGCGGCGCGGAAAGCTCCGGATCACTCGCCGCGCCGGCTGCCGGCGCCTGGCTGGGCAGCTCGCTGCCGGCGCTTTTTTGGTCCGGCTGCAGCGTCGCGGGCTCGGGAACCGCAGCTGCGCCGGCGGCTGCCGCTTCCCGGGATGTCGCCGCGGCGGATTCCGCGCCGGCCAAGGGCGGCGCGGCGGGCTCGCGCAGCCCCCTCCCTTGCGACAGGAAAAAGATGGCGGCGACGGCCGCGCCCAGGAACGCCAGGAAGGCCAGGGCGCGCAGCGCCCGCGCCGGCCTGCGCCGGCCGCAGCTGCCGTCGATCCTCTGCGTTTCCCCGGCAGCGGGCGCCCCTGCCCCCCCGGGCAGGTCCGCGCGGATGCGCTGCAGGCACTGGCCCATGTCCCGGGCGCTCTGGAAACGCTTCTCCGCCTTTTTCTGCAGGGCCTGAAGGATGAAGTTTTCCAGCTTCACGCCGATCTCGGGATTGAAGATGGAGGGACGCGGCGGCGGAGTTTCCAGGTGGGCCTTCTGGATCTGGAACTCGGAATTGGTCTCGGAATCGAACGGCACCCGGCCGGTGAGCATCTCGTAGAAAGTCACGCCGAGCGAGTACAGGTCGCTGCGGAAATCGACCTCCTTGCCGATGATCTGCTCGGGCGAAGTGTACCAGGGGGTGCCGATCAGCATGCCGGTCTTGGTCAGCCCCTGGGCGCCCAGGATCTTGGCGATGCCGAAATCGGAGATTTTCACCTGGCCGTCGCGGTCGACC
>CAYXCX010000093.1:1376-7574 GCA_964463405.1 uncultured Clostridia bacterium | reverse complement strand
GGGCGAAAGGCGGCGGCGTGTCGCCGGCCAGGTCGGGCTCGACGATCCATTCCACGTCGCCTGCCCCGGCGGCGGCCGGCGCGACCGCGGCTTCGGCCAGCGGCTCCTCGATGGCCTCGAAAACGATCTCCTCAACGGCAAGCGGCTCGGCTGCTGCCGGCTCCTCGCCGGCAAGCGGGGAGTCCAGCACGATTTCGCCTGGGGGCTCGGTCTCCACGGCGGCTGGCGCCGCCCATGCGATTTCGGGCGGGGCTTCGGGTTCGTCGGCGACGGCGAACTCGGCCGACAGCTCGAATTCCTCTTCCTCGGGTTCGGGCGCCGGAGCGAAGGCTTCGGGCGCGGGGGTTCCGGCCTGGTCCGCCTGCCGCCATTCGGCCTCGCCCGGCATATCCGGCGCCGGCTGCGGCCAGTTCAGCAGCGCCTGCAGGCAGCGGCGGACGTCGCCGGCGATGCGCTTGATCTCGGGGGCGGCGTTGGCCCCGAAGCGCTCGGGGGCGAAACGCTCCAGGAAGGCCAGGCTGGTCCGGCGCACGGCCCCGGCGTCGAGGGGCTGGGGCAGGGCGAGCGACGTGGGATCGCCAAAAGGGGCCGCCTGCAGCTTTTGGTACAGGTCCAGCATGGCGGCGATCTCGGCCGAAACGCCTGGGCCTTCCTTCTTTTCCTCCTCCGCGCCCGGCTCGAACTCCGCCAGCCCCAGCAAGTGGAAGGCCAGCAGGACGCGCCAGAACTCCAGGGGCGCCAGCTGCAGCCGCGGGATGAGTTCACGGCAGGGCAGCGGACCCTGGTCCCGCGCCGCCGCGTAGAATTCGCGCTCGGCGTCGGTGAAATACATCTCGGAATCCATGGGAATCTCGTTCAGCAGCAGCGGCCGCGCCGAGCCCCAGAGGTCGGCGTAGGGCGCCAGGTGGTCGATCGAGCGCGCCCCCTCGACCAGGATCGCCTCCAGCGGGATCTCGAAAACCTCGCGCAGGGGCGGCTCGGGCTCGCCGGCGGTGAAGATCCACGTTCCCCGCCGCAGGGCGAAGGCGGAGATGGCGATGCGCCGCAGCTGGAAGACGCGGGCGTAATAAAGGTCCTGCTTTTTGACGAAGCCCCGGTCCAGCAGGACGCCGGCCGCCTGGTCGTCGGAAAGCTGGGGCTGGCCGGCGAGGAGATCGTACGGCTCTTCGCCCAGGCGCCCCATCTGGCGCAGGATGACGGCCAGCTTCTCCTCGAAGCGCGTGCTCATGCCGTTGGCCAGCTTGCCGTCGAGAAAATTCAGGGTGATCTGGTAGTCGCGGGTGTTGACGAACAGGTGGCCGGAACGCTTTTCGCGGCAGACGTCGCGCAGCAGGAACGACACCGGCTCCCTTTCGATGTCATGGAACATGAGGGTATCGTAGCACCGAGTCCCCGGGAATGCAAGCACCTGTCGTGACGCGTGACGCGGAACAGCATGAAACGAACAAGTAAGAAATAGGAATAAGGAAACTACATCCATGCATGAAGATTGTTCCGCGAAAGGGCTCGCTTATTGCGGTTACTTGTCACGCGTTACGCGTCACGCGTTACAAATGCTTGCTCCAGCAAGTTGAATTCGCCGCCGAATCTGCTATGATGGCGCCTCGGATGCACCTCATGAGCGCGATCATCCAGGCTGACTCGCTGCGCAAGGCCTACGGCGACTTCGTGGCCGTCGACGGCGTCTCCTTCGCCATCGAGCCGGGCGAGTGCTTCGCCTTCCTGGGGCCCAACGGCGCCGGCAAGACCACGACCGTGCGCATGATCCACTGCGTGTCGCCGCTGACCTCGGGCGCGTTGACCGTGGCCGGCCTGCCGGCCGGGGTGAACAACCGCGAGGTCAAGCGCCGCACCGGGGTCATCCCCCAGGAGATCACCCTGGACCAAGACCTGACCGTGCGCGAGAACCTGCAGGTCCACGCCCATTTCTTCTCCATCCCGCGGCGCGAGGCCGGCCGGCGCATCGACGAGCTGCTGCGCTTCGTCGAGCTCGACAAGCGCCGCGACAGCAAGATCTCCGAGCTCTCCACCGGCATGAAGCGCCGCCTGCTGGTCGCCCGCGCCCTGCTGAACCGCCCCGACATCCTGATCGCCGACGAGCCGACCACCGGCCTCGACCCCCAGGCCCGCCACCTGATCTGGCAGCGGCTGCGCCAGCTGAAGGGGCAGGGCGCCACCCTGGTCCTGACCACGCAGTACATGGAGGAGGCGCAGCAGCTGTGCGACCGCCTGGTGATCATGCACCAGGGGCGCATCCTGCGCCAGGGCACGCCGGCCCGGCTCATCGCCGAGGAGATCGGCCGCGAGGTGGCCGAGGTGCGCGCCCCGGCCGAGCAGGACGCGCGCTTGCTGGCCGCCCTGGCGCCCCTGGCCCGCGGCCACGAGCGGGTCGGCGACACGCTATACTTCTATTGCGACGACGGCCGGCCGCTGCTGAAAAAAGTGCTGGAGCTGGACCTGGCCGCCACCGTCCACCGCCCGGCGTCGCTGGAGGACGTCTTCCTGAAGCTCACCGGCCGGAGCCTGATCGAATGAGCTTCTCGCGCCTGATTTTCTGGGTTTTCTGGCGCAACCTGGTCTCCTACAAGCGCTTCGTGCTGACCACCTTCCTGGCCAGCTTCATCCAGCCCCTCTTCTACCTGGTCACCTTCGGCATCGGCATGGGCGCCTACCTGGGCCAGTTCGGCGGCCGGCCCTACCTCTACTTCCTGGTGCCGGGCGTGCTGGCCACCTCGGTGATGATGAGCGCCAGTTTCGAGTGCATGTACGGCACCTTCGTCAAGATCGTCCACGAGAAGCTCTACGACTCGCTGATCGCCACCCCGGTGTCGGCCGAGGACGCCGTCGCCGGCGACATCGCCTGGGGCGCCTTCCGCGGCCTGTTCAGCGGCGGGCTGCTGCTGGTCGTGGCCTGGCTCATGGGCATCCTGCCGGGCTCCTGGCTCAGCGCGCTGCTGCTGGTGCTGCTGATGGTCCTGGTCGGCGTCCTATTCGGCTCGCTGGCCATGATCGTCACCTCGTTCGCCCCCAACTTCGACTTCTTCAACTACTACTCGGAGCTGGTGATCACGCCCATGCTCTTTTTCTCCGGCGTCTTCTTCCCGCTCGACAAGTTCCCGCCCTGGATGAAGACGCTGGCGCAGTTCATGCCCCTGACCCACGCCGTGGCCATCGCCCGCGCCGTCTTCAACGGCGACTACTCGCGCGGCCTGGCGATCAACTTCGCCGTCATCCTGGCGCTGGCCGCCGCCGCCTTCCTGGCCAGCGTGCGCCTGATGAAGCGCCGCCTGATCAAGTAGGGCCGGCGGAGATCGACCGGCTCAGTCAGTCGAAGCTCGTCAGGTACAACTCCCCGCCATCCTCCGCGGGTGAGGACTTCCTCACGAAAACAAGGAACGTCTTTCCCGAAGCATGTCCGACCATGTCGGGCCAGTCGGCGGCGTCAAGGCCCTCGCTGCCGGCGACGGTCTCGGGGACGGGCCAGGTCCGCCCCCCGTCCGGGGAGCGCGTCAGGAAAAGGCAGCCCCTGGCGATCGCCGCCACCTCGACGCTGCCCGCGGAAACGGCCAGCGCGGCATGGGAGCGCTCGCTCAGCCATTGGCCCCGCAGGCTCTGGATGGCGGCCCAGTTGCCGGCGCTTTCACGGCGCAGGAAGTAGTTCCAGAGAACGGCCCCATCGATGGGGATCGTGCCCGTTTCGCCGCCCCATACGACGAAAAACTCGCCCTGCGCACCGAAGCGGAGCAGGGGATGTTGCTCGTTTTGAAACGCCTCGCCGACGCTCGCCGTCTCCAGCTGCCAGGTTTTCCCATAGTCCGGCGAGGAATGAAGATCCAGCACCAGGTGGGAGCTCATTGCGTTCCGGCCGACCAGCAGGCAAACCCGGCCTCCCGCCTGGCAGCCGAGCAGGGGCCGCCAGTTGCCGAAAACGGTCGGCAGGGGGATCACTCTCTTGTTCCAGCTGGCGCCCAAATCACGCGAGACCGCCAGGTAGACGTCGGGGATTTCCGGGTAGTTCCAGTGCCGCCAGGCCAGGAAAACGTCGCCGTGGTCGCTGACCTGCAGCGACGGGGTTTCGGCGAACAAGACCGGCGCATCCATGCTCGCCGGAGCGCTCCAGGTCGCGCCGCCGTCGAGCGAGCGGCAGAAATAAATGTCCGAGCCGCCCTGTTGGTCTTTCGCTCTCCAGGCCATGAAAACGCGGCCGGCGCCATCCGCGGCCAGGTCGATCTGGTCAGCCTGGAGCTGGGAGCGGGAAACGCTCAGCGCCGGTGACCAGGTTTCTCCGCCATCGGCCGAAAAGGAAAAAAACGCCTGGTACACATCGTCGATTTTTTCCGGCCAGGCCAGGTAGATGTTCCCCAGTGGATCGCAGCGGATCACCGGCTCCCGCGAGCGGGCCCATTCCGGGAACAGGCGCTTGGCCTGAGAAAACCGAGTCTCGCCCAGGCTGATGTCGATCGTTTTCGGCTCAGAGACGTAGTTGCGATAGCGGTCGAAATCGCCGGAGATGTCGTATTGCTCGTCGATGCCGGTGATGCGCACGATGAACGCGCTGCCGCTCACCGCTGAAGAGAGAAGCCGCTGGAGCAATTGAAGGGGAACCAGCCAGTCTGCCCGCCAGCTGGCATGATCGTCCGCCGAGTAAGCCTGGGCCCGGCCGACCTTCTCGTCATTGATGTAGAGAACATATTGGCTCTTGCCATCGAAGCGCGCCGGCATGCCGGCGGACAAACAGAAGCCGGCGCCGTTGACCCGGACCGCGGCGGGCGAGAGGCTGGAGATCTCCGGCTTGTGCAGCCCCTCCAGCACGGAGTCGGGGACGAGGTCGCGGCTGCAGGCACAAGTGGCCATAAGCAGGATGGAAAGGAGTGAAAATTTTTCCCATTTTTTCATGCGGGGTTTCCCTCCGGAAAATCAAGTGCCAAGATAATCTGCCTATGTGCTCGAAAACTCAATAGGGGAAAATGTGATGCCATAACAACGCACTCCTTATTCCGCAGCGGCAGCCAGGGCCAGCAAAGCGAACGTGGCCAGCCAGTGCTCCCCTTCGTAGCTGCCGGTGACCGCCGCCAGAGAATGGGCCAGGTGGGCGTCGGCCACGGCGCGCAGGTGCCCGAGGCCTTTCAACCTGGCCAGGCCGTAGAGGCACCAGGCGCGGCTGAAGTTGAGGCCATCGAGGTGGACCAGCTTGCCGTCGCTGCGGTCGGAGACGATCCCCGGGGCAAGCGCGAACCTCCCGTCGGCAAGCTGCGGCAAAAATTTTCTGAGCCAGGGCTGGAATTCTTTTGGCGGCAGCACGCGGCGCATCAGGTCGGCCTCCTCCAGGCAGGGAGAGAGGAAATCGGTGCCGCTTGGCTCCCAGCCCAGCGGGCAGCCGCGGTCAGCCAGGAAGAAATCGCGCGCCCGCTTTTCCAGAAGGGCTTTCAATTCGGCGTCGCCGGCGGCGACGGCGTAATCCCAGGCGAAGGCCATGGCGAAGGCGGTGTTGGCGTGCTCGCCGACGCGCACCGGGTAGGCGAGCTTGGGCAGGAACTCCAGCCAGCGCTCCACGATCAGCCCGGCCAGCGGCCGCAGGCCGGACTCCAGTTCGCGCGCCAGCGGATCGTCCCAGCCGCGCAGCTCGGCGGCCAGCTTCAGCAGCCAGGCCCAGCCGTAGGTGCGCTCGAAAGATTTTTCCTCAGCGCGCTGGAAATAACGTGCCTCAAGCCGGATGTTTTCGGTCGCCAGGTTCTCGGCCAGCACGGCGCGGATCGCCGCGGCGTCCTTGAGCCCCGGAAACTCCTTCAGCAGCCGCGCCAGCAGCCAGTGGCCGTGCACCGAGGAGTGCCAGTCGAAGCAGCCGTAGAAGGCCGGGTGCAGGCCGCGCGGCGAGCCGATGTCGGCCGGCGCGGCCAGGGTCTCGCCCGGCTTGTTGGGGAACTCGCGCTGCAGGCAGCGCAGCGGCAGCTGCGCCAGGCGCTCGGCCTGCTCCAGGGTGAGCGGCGGCCGCGACGGCGCGGCGGCGGCCGCCGCCGGCGGCAGGGCTGCATACAGGCAGGCGGCCAGCATCAGGAGGATGGCGGGTTTCATTCCTGGATTCTGCAAAATCCCCCGGCCGCTGTCAACCCGTACCCGGCCTTGCCACCGGCAGGGGACTTTGCCGCGCTTCTGTATTATAATGCCTCTGCCGACGGATCGTTTCCAGGCATGAAGGAG
>CAYXCX010000093.1:0-1366 GCA_964463405.1 uncultured Clostridia bacterium | reverse complement strand
GGCGACATGTTCGTGTTCGACCGCATGGACGAGAAACTGACGCGGGCCGTGATCGAGACCATGCCCATCGAGATCTCGGTCATCGACGCCAACGACGAGGTGGTGGCCTGGAACAAGGACGAAACCCGCCTCTTTCACCGGCCGCAGACCAGCATGGGGCTCAACTTCCGCAAGTGCCACCCGGCCACCAGCCTGGGCAAGGTGGAGCAGATCGTAGCCGAGATGAAGGCCGGCAGCCGCGACAAGGCCCGCTTCTGGATCCAGGCCAAGGTCGGCGACGGGCGCCACCTGGTGCTGATCGAGTTCTTCGCCCTGCGCGGCCCGGACGGCGAGTACCTCGGCTGCCTGGAAGTCACCCAGGATGTGGAGGAGGCGCGCCGCCTCGAGGGCGAGAGACGGCTGCTCGACTGAAGGACGCGAGGGGAGGACGGGAGATCCCATGAGACCCGGCAGGAAGGCGGCGACGGTCCTGCTGGCCGCGCTGCTTGCCGTCCAGGTTGGCGGCCTGGCCTTCACAACCGGAGAGAAGCCGGCGGCGGCAACGGCCGCCAACGGCTTGTGGCGCAAGGCCGTGGAGGTCTACCGCCGCAACCGCGACTGGTATCCCGGCCGGGTGACCATCCTGTCGGAGATGCTGAACCGCCGCGGCGAGCCCTACTCGGTGACCGAGCTGTTCTTCGCCCTGCGCCTCGACGGCGAGGGCAAGGTCCAGGCCGACCTGGAGCGGGCGCTGAAGAACGGCGAGGACACGACCGAGAAGGTGCGCTCCAAGGTGACGATACGCCCGCCCGAGGAGGGGATGGAGCCCGGCGACGACAACACCTACTCCATCTCCCTCTCCGACAGCCCCTTCGACCCCGAGCGCCAGCAAGACGTAACCGTCGCTACCGCCCCGGAAAGGGTGCAGCTGTTCGGCTGCCGCTGCCGGCGCTACGTTTTTTCCTACCGCACCCACATCGTGCGCAAGGGCGAGCGGGTGGCCCTGACCTGGCGCGGCATGGCCTGGCTCGAGGAAGGGAGCGGCCGGCCAGTCAAGCTGGAGTTCACCCTCGACCCGCTGCCCGGCTTGCTGCGCAGCCTGTGGAGCATCTATGTCTACGACACGGCCAGCCCCGAGCGCTGGGTGGTGAAGCAGGTCTCGATCTCGGGCCACGGCGGCTTCCTGTTCATCAAGAAGCGCTTCCGCACCTCCACCACCTTCAGCGACTACCGGCTGCCGCCCCGGGCCGGGGCGGCGCGATGACGGCCATGGGCTGGGAGATCGGCGCCGGCGTCATACTCGAGGAGAGCGAGCTGGGCTTCGAGTTCGTCCGCGCCTCGGGCCCCGGCGGCCAGAACGTCAACAAGGTGGCCACGGCGGTCAAAC
>CAYXCX010000092.1:6969-7577 GCA_964463405.1 uncultured Clostridia bacterium | reverse complement strand
TGGCGACGCCGCCGCCATCGCCGAGATCCACCGCCTGAAGACGGCCGAGCTGATCAAGGGCTCGCTGCTGGCCGCCGCCGTCATCACCCGGCTCGACGGCAGCCGGCGCGCGCTGCTGGAACGGGCCGGCGTCGCCCTGGGACTGGGATTCCAGCTGGCCGACGACCTGCTGGACGTGGTCGGCGACGAGGGCCAGGCGGGCAAGAAGCTGCGCAAGGACCGGGGCAACCGCAGCCCCAACGCCGTCCTCTACCGCGGCCTGGAGGCGGTGCGCGCCGAGCTCGACGGCCTGTACCGCGAAGCCTGCGGCTGCCTGGAACGGCTGGGCATCGACCATGCGCCGCTGCTGGACCTGGCCCGCGGCATGCTCTACCGGAGCCAGTGATGGCGCTGCTGGACGCGATCCACTCGCCGGCCGACCTGCGCCGGCTCAGCCTGGCCGAGCTGGAGGAGCTGTCGCGCGAGATCCGCTCGCTGCTGGTGGAAGTCGTGTCGCGCAACGGCGGCCATTTGTCGTCCAACCTGGGCGCCGTCGATTTGACCCTGGCCCTGCACCGGGTGTTCGCCGCCCCCCGCGACCAGATCATCTGGGACATCGGCCACCAGTG
>CAYXCX010000092.1:421-6959 GCA_964463405.1 uncultured Clostridia bacterium | reverse complement strand
CGCCGCGAGCGCATCGGCACCATCCGCCAGCGCGGCGGCCTGCTGGGCTTCCCCGACCGCGGCGAGAGCGAGTACGACGTGCTCAACACCGGCCACGCCTCGACCTCGCTGGGCTTCGCCTCGGGGCTGGCCATCGCCCGCGACCGCCAGGGCCAGGACCACCACATCGTGGCCGTGATCGGCGACGGCGCCCTGACCGGCGGCGTGGCCCTGGAGGCGCTGAACCACATCGGCCAGGTCAAGCAGCGGCTGATCCTCGTGCTCAACGACAACAAGATGTCGATCGCGCCCAACGTCGGCGCCATCTCGCGCCACCTGAACTACCTGGCCTCCGGCCGCCCCTACATCCGCCTGAAGGAGGTCGTCCAGAACGTCCTGCGGGCCATCCCCCTGGTGGGCCGCGGCATGTTCGACCTGGCCAAGAAGCTGGAGGTGCTGATGCGCACCCTGATGGTGCCCGGCTCGCTGTTCGAGGAGCTGGGCATCAAGTACATCGGCCCGGTCAACGGCCACAGCTTCCGCGACCTGCTCAAGGAGCTCGAGGCGGCCAAGAAATACGACTACCCGGTGCTGCTGCACGTGGTGACGCGCAAAGGGGAGGGCTACGAGCCGGCCAGCGACGATCCCAGCTCCTTCCACTCCTCGGCCCCCTTCAACATCGCCAACGGCAAGTTCCTGGGCCGCGAGCGCGGGCTCTCCTATTCGCAGGTTTTCGGCGCCAGCGTGCGCCGCCTGGTCGCCGCCGACCGCCGGGTGATCGCCCTGACGGCGGCCATGCCCGAGGGCACCGGCCTGGACGCCGTGCAGAAGGAGTTTCCCGAAAACTTCTTCGACGTGGGCATCGCCGAGCAGTACATGTTCAACTTCGCCGGCGGCCTGGCCCTGGGCGGCTTCCGCCCCGTGGTCGGCGTCTACTCCACCTTCCTGCAGCGCGCCATCGACCAGGTGATCCACGACGTGGCGCTGATGCGCCTGCCGCTGGTGGTGGGCCTGGACCGCGCCGGCCTGGTCGGCGGCGACGGCCCCACCCACCAGGGACTCTACGACATCGCCCTGCTGCAGCCGGTCCCGGGCATCGTGCTCATGGCGCCCAAGGACGAGAACGAGCTGCAGCACATGGTCTACACGGCCAGCCGCCTGGAGCGGCCGGCCTTCGTCCGCTTCCCCAAGGAGCCCGGGCGCGGCGTCCCCCTGGACCCGGAATTTTGCGAGATCCCGCTGGGCCGGGGCGAGATCCTGCGCCGCGGCGGCCAGGTCCTGGTCCTGGCCGTTGGGCCGCTGGTCGCCCGCGCCCTGGACGCGGCCGACGCCCTGTCCCGCGAGGACGGCATCGAGGCCACGGTGGTCAACGTGCGCTTCCTCAAGCCCCTGGACCGCGACCTGATCCTGCAGCAGGCCGCGGCCGCCGGCCTGGTGGTCACGGTCGAGGACGGGGCGCTGCGCGGGGGCTTCGCCGGCGCGGTCCGCGCCGAGCTGGAGGCGGGCGGGTTCGCCGGCCGCTTCCTGGCCCTGGGCGTGGGCGAGGACGACCTGCCCCTGGCCTCGCGCGCGGAGCTGCTGGCCCTCTGCGGCCTGGACGCCGCCGGCATCCGCAGGAGCGTCAAGGAGTTTGTTAAGGAGAAATGACCGATCTTTCGTGACGCGTAACGCGTGACGCGTGACCAGCAAACGCAATCAAGGAACAAGGCTCTTGACCGCAAGCACCAGAAGGAGGAATGAAGCGGGCAGTCAGTATTCGTGATAGGGACAGCGATCAGCGGACTCTTAAAATTACGATCATTCCTAACAAGAACTCTTTTCGGATCACGACATTCTGTCTGTTTGTCGACTCCATCACCGCCACAATCACTGCCAAAAGCGTTCCCGTTTCACGTTTTTGGTCATTCGGTCTTTGGCGCTTTGGATTTGAGATTTGATGTTCCTTTCTTCACGCGTCACGCGTCACGCGTTACGAAGGCTCGCTCGGTTTCTTGACACTTGACAGCGATTTCTTTATGATGGCGCCATGATCGTGGGCTACAACACCGACATCAAATACCGCCAGGAGGTCTTCCACATCCAGACCGAGGACAAGGGGCAGGGCAATCCCCTGATCGAGACCCTGGTCTACCTGCACGGGGAAATCCTCCTGTCCCGGCGCATCTCCTACGCCCACCTGCTCGACTCGGCCGACAAGACCAAGAAAGTCAAGAGCCTGATGAAATCGCAGCACGACCAGGTCATCGCCGAGCTGAAGGAGGGAAAGTTCTCGCACCTGATGTCGATGGACACCCAGGACATCGAGGACAAGACCCTCGACGAGATGGTCCTGGAGTACCTGCAGAACGAAAACCCCTGACTGTGCCCGAACGCGTCCTGCTCATCGACGGCATGTACCTGGTCTTCAGTTCGTTTTACTCCCACGCCGCCATGCGCACCCTGGACAACGAGCCCACCGGCGCCGTGTTCGGCTTCATCAGCCGCGTCGAGGCGCTGGTCCGCGAGCTGCGCCCCGACCGCCTGGCGGTGGCCTTCGACTCTCCGGAGAAGACCTTCCGCCGCGAGCTGTACCCGGAGTACAAGGCCAAGCGCCAGCAGCCGCCCGACGAGCTCTTGAGCCAGCTGCCGGCCGTGCGCGAGTACCTGCAGGGGCGCGGCATCCACGCCCTGGAGAAGGCGGGCCTGGAGGGCGACGACCTCATCGCCCTGCTGGCCCGGCGCCACGCCCAGTCCGGCAGCGAGGTGCTGATCTTCTCGGCCGACAAGGACCTGTTCCAGCTCGTGGGCGGCACGGTCTACGTCTTCCACCCCAAGCTGAAAAAAAAGCTGGGCCGCGACGAGGTGCGGGAGTTCTTCGGCGTCTATCCCGAGCAGATCGTCGACTTCCTCTCGCTGGCCGGCGACGCCTCGGACAACATCCCCGGCATCCCCGGCGTGGGCGAGAAGACGGCCACGCGGCTGCTGCAGACGTTCGGCAGCCTGGAGGCCCTGCTGCAGCGCCTGGACCAGGTGCCGGGCAAGCTGGGCGAGCGCATCGCCGCCAACGCCCACCTGCTGGAGAAATGGCGGCCGCTGCTCGATTTCGCCCGCATCCCGGAGACGGCCCTCGACCTGGAGATTCCCCGCTTCCTGCCCCGCAGCGGCCCGGAGCTGGCCGGCCTCTACCGCCGCCTGCAGTTCCACAGCCTGCTGAAAAAGCTTGACAACGGCGCCGCGCCGGCCGGCGGCGATGACCGCGCCGCCGCGGCCGGCCCCGGCGCGGCCCTGGTCCTGGACCGCCCCGGGCTGGAGACGCTGGCGGCCAAGGCCCGCCAGGCGGCCCGCTTCGCCTTCGACGTCGAGACCACCGCCCTGCCGTTCGCCGCCGCCCAAATCGTTGGCATCGCCCTGGCCCTGGACGACGGCGCCCATTACGTCCCCTTTCTCGTCCCCCAGGCCGACGCCGCCCGCCTGCGCCTGACCTTCGCCGATTTTCGCCGGGAGATGGCGGCCGTCTTCGCCGACGAGCGGATCCGCAAAACGGGCCACAACCTAAAGTTCGACGCGCTGCACCTGCGCCGGCAGGGGCTGGCCGTCGCCGGCATCGAGCACGACACCATGGTCATGTCCTACCTCCTCTTTCCCAACCGCCGCGCCCACCAGCTGAAGGAGCTGAGCGCCGAGTTCCTGGGCCTGCGGCAGGCGACCTACGAGGAGCTGACCGGCAAGGGAAAGAGCCAGGGGCCCATCGCCGCGGTGGCGCTGGACAAGGTCGCCGCCTACTGCGCCGCCGACGCCGACGCCTCGCGGCGGCTGGCGTCCGAGCTCCTGCCGCGCCTGGGCGAGCGCAAGCTCCTGGACCTGTACCGCGACGTGGAAATGCCGCTGCTGGCGGTGCTGGCCGACATGGAGTGGCAGGGCGTCCGCGTCGACCGCGCCTTCCTGAAGCAGGCCGACGGGCGGCTGGGCCGCGAGATCGCCGCCGCCGAGGAGGAGGTGCGCCGCCTGGCCGGCTACGACGTCAACCTCAACTCGCCGTCGCAGCTGGCCGAGCTGCTTTTCGGCAAGATGGGGCTGCCGCAGAGCAAGAAGACGCGCAAGACGAAAGCCCAGTCCACCGACATCGAGGTGCTGAACGAGCTGAAAGGCTTCCCGGTGGTGGAGCGCATCATCGCCCACCGCACCCTCAAGAAGCTGCATGCCACCTACGTCCAGGGGCTGCTGGAAAACCTGGACGAACAGGACCGCGTCCACACCCAGTTCAACCAGACGGTGACCGCCACCGGCCGCCTCTCCTCCTCCAACCCCAACCTGCAGAACATCCCGGTGGGCGAGATCGCCGGCCTGAACCTGCGGCGCGCCTTCGTCGCCGCGCCGGGCCGGCGCCTGCTCGCGGCCGACTACTCGCAGATCGAGCTGCGGGTGATGGCCCATTTCTCGCAAGACCCCGAGCTGCTGCGCGCCTTCGCCGAGGGGGCCGACATCCACCAGCGCACCTCGGACCTGGTCTTCGGCCCCGGCCTGCCCGGCCAGCGCGGTGAGCTGCGCCGGCGCGCCAAGATCATCAATTTTTCCATCCTCTATGGCAGCGGCGCCTACTCGCTCGCCAAGGAGCTGGGCGTGGGCTTCGCCGAGGCCAAGGAGTTCATCGAGCGCTACTTCGCCACCTACCGCGGCGTGCGCCGCTTCATGGAGCAGGTCGCCGCCGCGGCCGAGAAGGAGCCGGAAGTGCGCACCCTGGCCGGCCGCGTCCGCCCCATCCCCGAAGTGCAGAGCGCCAACCGCACGGTCAAGGAGAACGGCCGGCGCATGGCGGTCAACACCGTCATCCAGGGCAGCGCCGCCGACATCATCAAGATGGCCATGATCGCCATCCACGCCGGGCTGGCCGGCATGGAAAGCCGGCTGCTGCTGCAGGTGCACGACGAGCTCGTCTTCGAGTTCCCGCCGGCGGAGGAGGCGCGCCTGGCGGCCCTGGTGCGCCGGGGCATGGAAAACGCCGTGTCCCTGAGCACGCCGCTGAAGGCCAGCCTGAAGAGCGGGAGCAATTGGGCCGACCTGAAGCCCCTGGCGGAGGAGTCATGAAGGAGATCGACGGCGGGCACTTCCGCCTGATCGTCAAGCGCGGCATGGAGCACCTGTTCCAGGACCGGGAAACGCTCAACCGCATCAACGTCTTTCCCGTCGCCGACGGCGACACCGGCGACAACCTGGTCCACACCCTGAGGCCGGTGTACGACGACATGGACGGCTGGGGCGAAGCGCGCCTCGATGACGTGGCCGGCCGCGTGGCGCAGGCCATGCTCGTTTCGGCCAAGGGGAATTCCGGGGTCATCTTCTCCCAGTTCTTCTTCGCCCTGGCCCGGGCCATGAAGGGGCGCGAGGCCATCGGCCCGGCCGATTTCAGCCTGGCCATGGAGCAGGCGGTGCGCGACACCTATGCCGCCGTGGCCGACCCGCGCGAAGGGACGATCCTGACCGTGCTGCGCCACACCGCCGAGGAGTTCAAGCGCCTGGCGCTAAGCGGCGAGCGCTACCAGGTCATCTTCGAGAAGGCGATCCTCAAGGCCAAGGAGATCCTGGAACGGACCCGCGACATGCTGCCGCAGATGAAGAAGGCCCGGGTGGTCGACGCCGGCGGCCTGGGGTTCTTCCTGTTCTTCAAGGGCATGTCGGCGGCGGTCAGCGGCCGCGCCGCTGCCGGCGGCGCCAGCGCCGCTTTCGACCAGGCGCCGCGCCAGGTGGAGGCGGCGGAGCGGGCCTTCTGCGCCGAGTGGCTGGTGCGGCCCCTCCCCGGCGGCGGGGCGGAAGAGCCAACCGGCCGCGGCCGCGACTTCTTCAAGCAGCTCCTGCGCGGCCACGGCGATTCGCTGCTCATCGCCGGCGATGCGGGGCTGTACCACCTGCACCTGCACACCGACGACCCGGCGGCGGCCGAGGCCGAGATCGCCCGCCACGGCGAGATCCAGTCGCGCAAGGTCGATGCCCTGCGCCCGGCGGCGCCGCCGCGGCCGCCCGCCGACGTGGCGCTGCTGGCCGATTCGGCCGTCGACCTGCCCGAGGCGGTTGAGAACGGGGCCGGCGTGGCGGTGGTGCCGCTGCAGATCTCGCTCAACGGCCGCTTTTTCCGCGACCGCCGCGAGATCGCCAAGGAGGAGCTCTATCGGCGCATGCGCGCCGAGAGAGACCTGGTCGTCAAGACGTCGCAGCCGGCGCCGCGCGACTTCCAGGACGCCCTGGCCGCGGCCCTGGCCGCCCGCGGCCGGGCGCTGCTGTTCAGCCTCTCCTCGCGCCTGAGCGGCTCGTACCAGAACGCGCTGGCGGCGGTGCGCCTGCTCTCCGAGGCCGAGCGCGACCGGGTGCGCGTCGTGGACACGCTGAACGTGTCGGCGGGCAGCGGCCTGCTGCTGTGCCGGGCCCTGCGCCTGCTGGAGCGCGGGCTGGACGCGGAACAGGTCGCCGCCGACATCGAGTCCCGCCGCGGCCAGGTGGTTTCGCTGGGCTACGTCGAATCGCTGGAGTACGCCGTGCGCGGCGGCCGCCTGCCTCCGGCCGCCGCCTGGCTGCAGCGCCGGCTCGG
>CAYXCX010000092.1:0-411 GCA_964463405.1 uncultured Clostridia bacterium | reverse complement strand
AAATCCAGACTGAGGGACGGGCAGTCGCCGCATTCGAGCAGCTCCTGGCGCACCAGTTCTCCGCAGGCAGTGAAAGACAGCGGCCGGTACCGGCGCAGGTCCGGTGCGGGTCTGACCAAGGCCGGTGCCGACCAAGCCAGATAGGAGGTGAAACGATATTCCCGGGCTTCGGGCTGCAGCGGCGGCTGGTCCGCCGCGGCGCCCTGCTCAGCGAGCGCAACAAGGAGCGCAAGGTCGTGCGCCGCTTCCTGAGGCTCCTGGACCTGCGCCGCCCGCACGCGCTGGGCGTCGTCTACACCGACAACCCGCAGTCGGCGCTGCGGCTGCAGGACGAGCTGGCGCGCTCGGGGCTGAAGATCTCCTCGCTCTACCAGGCGGTCGGGGAAGCGGAAAGCGCCCTCCGAGGAGGCC
>CAYXCX010000091.1:0-7696 GCA_964463405.1 uncultured Clostridia bacterium | reverse complement strand
TTGATCTTGACGGCCATCTGGTAGTATTTTTCGGCTTCTTCCGGCTTGTTGCGGGCGAACATGATCTCGGCGACGTTGTAGGGCAGGGCCGGGTCGGTGGGCTGGATGTCGATCGAGCGCTGGAAGTTCTCGGCCGCCAGCTTGTACTGCTCCTGGCGCAGGTAAACGTCGCCGATGCCGGCGTAGGCCAGGGCGGCGGTGGTGTTGCCCTTCAGCTCGGGAGCCTCCTTGGTGACCTCAGCGAGAACGCCCTGGAAGCCGGCCAGGGCTTCCGCGTATTCGCCCAGCTCGGTCTTGCAGTTGGCGATGTAGATGCCGACCTGGTAGTTGGCAGGGTTCTTCTGGGCGAACTCCTGGTACAGGACCAGGGCTTCACTGTACTGGCGCTTGTCGAACATTTCATGGGCGCGCAGGATGGCGTCGCGCGAGGGATCGCCGACGACGCCGGTCCCCTTGCGCAGCACCAGGGGCATCTCCGGGTTGGGCTTGACGCCGCTCACCGGCTGCTGGGTGGTGGTCGCGGCGTAGCCTTCCAGCGTGGCGCTGACCTGGATGGTTCCCCGGCCCAGGCCCAGGAAGCCCCACTGCCCCTTGGCGTTGGACTTGGTTTCGCGGCTATGCTCGAATTCCAGGTACTTCAGGCTGATGGTCACGTTCTCCAGCGGCTTGCCCTGCTCGTCGACGACGGAGCCGGTCAGGCGGCCGTTGCCGCGGCCCTCCTGGGCCGGGAGCGCGACGGCGAGGGCCAGCAGCAGGCAGCCGGCCAAAACGAAACGGTTCATGTTGCGCATGGGCATCCTCCTCGTTGTCTTGATCCGACGGCGGATTCACTTTTTTTTCACCGTAAAAAACTGGCGGTTGGAACGGTCGCCGACCTGGTCCAGCACCAGCAGGTCGACCTGGTTTTTGCCCCGGGCCAGCGGGATTGTCCAATCCACGGCCAGCGGCTCGCTCCCCTGCGCCTGGGGGTCGAATACGACGCGCCGCTCGTCCTTGCGGCTGACGATCGAGCCGTCGGGCAGGTAGAGGTTGACGGCCAGGTGCAGGCGGGCCGTGTAGGCCCCGGCGGCATCGATCTCGTAGCGCAATTCCTTGACCGGGATGACGATGCGCACCCGGTCGGCGGCCGGCGCGAATTCGGCCTGGAAGCCCAACGGCTCCGCCGCCTCCTCGCCGCCGCCCTCGCGCAGGATGCGCGTCTTGGCCCGGCGCATCAGCTCCAGCAGCCGCGGCGAGGTGCGGGTCATGTCCAGCTCGTACAGGCCGAATCCCTGGCGGTCGATGAAATACACGTTCAGGCCCAGCGCCTGGTAGGGCCAGACGAAGAGGCCGGTCGTGGTGTCGGCCTGGCCGCTGCGGTAGGCGCCCGACGCCTCGGGATAGGGGGTGGATGTGGCCGGGATGTCCGGGGGGCCCAGGACCAGGTACACCATGCCGCGCGCCGTGTCCCAGCCCGGCCGGTTGGCCTCGCGGAAGTAGCGGCTGATGAAATCGAAGCGCGTCTGCAGCTCGTCCTGGAACTCGTTTGCCTCGCTGGCGGGATCGGGATCGCGGATCTGCCAGAAGGCCTCGATGAAGTGCGCGCGCAGCTCGGCGCTGGGCAGGCCCAGGAAGCGCTTGGCCTCGTCGCGGGTCATGAAATGGCGGGCCAGGCGGTAAAACTCCTCGCTGGCCGGCTCAAGCTTGGCCGGCAGCGCCGGCGCCAGCAGCAGCAATAGGGCGAGGGCGGCCAGCCGGACGGCGGCGCTGCGGACGCATCCGCTCATGGCGCCTCCACCTGCTTGAGCAGGGCGGCGATGTCGGGCTGGTCAGCCTTGATCTTGAGCGAGGCGGCCAGGGCTTTGCGCGCCTCGGGAGGGTTGTCCAGGCGCAGGAAGCAAAGGCCCAGGGCGTTGAGCACCGTGACGTCGCTGTCGTACAGCGCGTTGGCCTTGAGCAGCTCGGCAACGGCCTCCTGCCAGCGGCCCAGCCGGTAGAGGGCCTTGCCGCGCAGGGCGTGCAGGTCGAAGGCGTTCGCCTCCTGCCCGGGGAGGGAGGCCAGCACCTGCAGCAGGCGCTCGGGCTGGCCCTGGGCAAGGAGGAAGCGCGAATAGGCGACGCGCAGCGCCGGGTTGTCGCCGCCCAGGCGCAGCGCCTCCTCGTAGGCGCGGCCGGCGTCGTCCGGGCGGCCGGCGGCCTCGTATTGCGCCGCCAGCATGCCCAGGAAGACGTAGGCGCGGGCGGCGGGAACGGTGGGGGCGGCGACGGTGGGGTGCGAAAGCCGGGGCTGGCGCGAGACGGTGAAGGTGGTTTCCACGGCGGCGTTCCCGTCGCCGCTGGCGCCCTGCAGGCGGGCGCGCAGCGTGTAGTAGCCGGCGGGCAGGGCGCCCAAGTCGGCGCTGTAGAGACGCACTGCCGAACCGCCTTCGCTGCGCAAGGCCAGCTTGCGCGAAACAGGCGCGGCGCCGGCGGCCGGCACGCTGCTCAGCTCCAACTCGGCCTCGGCGGCCGCGCCGCTGCCGTGGTCGGCGACGAATAGCGCCTGCAGCGGCTCGGTTTCGCCGAAGGTGCGCTGGGGATCGGGGCTGGCGTGCAGCCCCTGCAGGCTGTAGGCCGCGTGGACCGCCCGGGCTTCGCGGCGGACGCGGTAGGAGACCACGGGGCCGAAGACCGCCGGACTGCCGGCCGGCGGCACGCGCACCCTCTTGCTGAAGGAGGCGAATTCGCTGTTGACCGAGTTCTGCACCAGCACGGTGAGTTCGAAATCGCCGGCGATGACCGGCAGCAGGTCGGCGATGACCAGCCCCTCGGCCAGCGTCTTTTCCATCTCGTCCTTGCCGTAGGCGAAGGGCAGGGTCTTGGTCTGCTGGTAGACGATGGCCTCGCCCTGGCGCAGGTCGACCACCAGCTTGTAGGAGCAGGTGTATTTCCTGGTGTCCTCGGAGTAGTCGAGGGAGATGCGCTCGGGCCAGATGGCGAAGTGCAGGAAATTCAGGCGCGACACCGGGTCGCGCAGCAGCAGCAGCTCGTGGCGGCTGCCCAGGTAATCGGCCGATTTCTCGACGTCGACGTAGGACTTGAAGCGCAGGAACTGGTTGGCGTAGGTGGTGTTGACGTTTTCTTTTGGCAGATCGTTGATCTTGGCCATCAGCGACAGGTCGCGCATCGAGGGCTTGGCGTTGCCGGTCGGCTCGCCGGGGATCAGCGTCAGCGCGATCTCGGCCACTTCAGGCTTGATCTCCTGGATCTTGTTGACGACGGCGCGGTAATCCGAGGAGTTGAACTCGCCGACCTGGGTGACCAGCAGCTGGTCGGGGCCGTCGACGGCCGGGATGTAGAGCTTGAAATCCCCCGCGCCGCCCTTGCGGTAGAACACGACATGGAACATCGTGGGCAGGCCCTTGCCCGGCTCGCCGTAGTATTCCCATATCTCGATGGGGTACAGGTAGCTGTTGAACACCTCGTTGCGGTTGGCGGGGGGGCCCAGCAGGATGTGGATGCGGCCGCGGTCGGTCTTCCAGCCGGGCAGGGGCGAGGTGAAGCCGTAATAGCGGTTGGCGTGCTGGAAGCGCCGGAGATGCTCGTCCTTGAACTCGTTTTCCGGCGTGCCGCGGCTGGGGTCGCGCTGGTTCCAGAAAATGTTGATGAACGCCTCGCGGTCGCGGTCGTTGGCCAGGTCCAGGAAGATGCGCCGTTCGTCGGGGGTGATGATGTACTCCGCCAGGTCGAGCCACTGGCGGTACTTTTCCGCCAGCGGCGGGCGCTGCGGGGCGTCGGCGCCGGCCAGCAGCGGCAGCAGCAGCAGCGCCAGGGCGAGACGCCGCCCGCGGCTGGACGAGGCCTTCGGGCCAGTTGCCTGGAAAATCATGGCGCTTTTCTTTGGATCCTCTTTGCCTAAATTATAACATATTATGGATGCCGGCTGAAGCGCGATCGCCTCGCGATGGCAGGGATTTCCAGGGAAGAGAGAGTGGGAAAAACCTGTGCAGAGCCTCTTTCCCGCTTTGTCTTCTCTCTGCCTTCCCCTTTCTTTCCCTCTGACTTCCCTGGAGCGGCTCTACTTCGCTTCTTTCCAGGCCTTCAAGACCGCCTTCAATCCGTCCTGGGGCTCGGCCGTCGTGATCGTGACGCCGCCCGTGGCTTGGGCGATCTTGCTGAAGGCCGCGTAGAGGTCTCCCGAGTTTTCGATCTGGTTGGCGCTGGCCGAGGCGGCCTTGGACGTGACGTAGACGAAGTGCTGGGCCAGCGGCACCTGCTTGAAGTATTCCGCCAGGGCGGCGGTGTCGAAGGGGTCCGCGGTGGAGCCGATGGCGAAGAGCTCGTTGGCCTGGAAGGCGAACTTGGGCATGTCGCCCAGGGCGTTCAGCGCCTCGCGCCGGGGCACGGGGCGGAACTCGCGCTCGAAGAGGATGATGACGTGGTTTTCCCCTTTCTGTCCCTTGAAGGCCCCGGTGAGCTGGCGCAGGGCGGCGTCGCTGACCTTGCGCAACTGGGCCAGGTTGTCCAGCCCCTGGCGGTAAAAGGTGAACAGCTCTCCCAGGTCGCGCGTCTCCGGCAGTCCGCCGCCGTCCGAGGCCAGGTCGGGATAGGCGAAGACGGCGATGTTGCGGGCCGCCGTCTGCAGGTCGGAGAGGGTCTGCTTGTAGAACTGCGAGGCCTGGGAAACGTCGCTGCGCAGCTTCTCGCGCATGGCGGCGGCAAGCTGGGCCTTGGGCTGGGCGAGGGTCTTGGCCGAGAAGCCGTAGACGCGGGCCGGCGACTGGATGATCAGCTGGTCGCTGGGTTCCAGCATTTTGTTGAAGATGAAGTCTACGGCGTTTTCCACGCCCAGGACGTTCTCGCGGAAATCAAAGAAGACGATCAGGTTGCGCGGGCCGGCGGCCGCCAGGCGCGGGGGAACGGCGGCCAGCAGGACCAGAAAAATCACCAGGACGGCGACAAGGGCTTTGCGTTGCATCGGAGCCTCCTCGGAGCGGACTATCGCGATTATCTTACACCCCGGGGATAGATATCTCAAGTGAAAATAGAGGGAAGAAGGAGGGAAGAGAAAGGGAAGAGGGAGTGGGAAAAGCCCTGGCTGAAAATCTTTCTCGCTTTGTTTTCCCTCTGACTTTCCTGGAGATCTTCTATTTCGCGCTCTCCCAGGTCTTGGCGATCTCTTTCAATCCCTCGACCGGCTCGGGAGTGGTGACCGTGACGCCGCCGCTGGCCTGGGCCAGGCGGCTGAAGGTGGAATAGACGTCGCCCGAGTTCTCGAACAGGTTGCCGCGGGCCGACACGCTCTTGCTGGTCACGTAGACGAAATGCTGGACCAGCGGCAGGAGGCGAAAATGCTCGGCCATGGCGGCCGTGTCGAACGGCTCCGCGGAATTGACCGTGGCGAAGAGCTCGTTGGCCTGGACGCCGTAGACCGGCATGTCGGACAGCACGTTCAGCGCCTCGCGCCGGGGAATGGGGCGGAATTCGCGCTCGAACAGGACGACCAGGTGGGTCTCCCCCGGCTGGTCGCGGAAGGCGGCGGCCAGGTCGCGCAGCGCGGTTTCCTGGACCCGGCGCAGCTGGTTCAAGTGGGACAGCTCGCGGCGGTAGCCCATGAACAGCTCGTTCAGGTCGCGGTCGCTGTCGATCGCCCCGGTCGGGTAGGCCTGCTCGCCCAGTTCCAAGGCCAGCCGCTCCAGGTCGGCCTGGACCTGCTTGTAGTCCCGGGCGGCCTTGGAGATGTCGAGGCGCAGGCGGGCGCGCATGGCGGCGGCCAGTTCGTCGCGGGAGCGGGACAGGGCTTCGGGGGAAAAATCGTAGCGCCCCAGCGGCGTCTGCAGGAGCAGCCGGTCGCCGGGACGGAGCATGGCGGAGAAAACGTGGGCGATCGCCTCCTCGGCGCCGTTGGCGTTTTCCAGGAACTCGAAAAAGACGATCAGGTTGCGCGGCCGGTCCGGCGCGCCGTTGGCGACGGGCCGGTCCGGCGCGCCGCCGGAAACGGGGCGGGCCGGAGCCGCCTGGGCGGCCAGCAGGGCCAGCAGGATCCACAGCGTGAAACGACGGATCATGGCATCTCCTTATGGATCTTCAGGGAAAGCAAAGGACAGAGCGAGGGAAAGGCAGAGGGAGGACAGAGTGGGAAAGAGGTTCTGGAAAGACTTTTCTCACTTTTTCTTCCCTTTCTCTTCCCTCTGTTTTCCCTCTCTCTTCCCTGAGCCCGCTGCTTCGTAATGGTACTGCTGCTTGAACTCCTCGACCTCCTCCGGCTTCAGCTCGCGCCATTGGCCCAGCGGCAGCTTGCCCAGCCTGAGGGAGCCGATGGCCACGCGGCGCAGTTTTTCCACCGGGTGGCCGGAATACTGGAAGGCCTTGCGCAGGATGTGCTTCTTGCCCTCGCGGATGGTCACCCGCAGCCAGGAGTTGCCGCTGGCGGTGGCGCTCAGCGGCTGGATGGCGAAGGGCTTCAGGCGCTCGCCGTCCAGGACGATGCCCCGTTCCAGGCGGGCGCGCGTGGCCTCGGCCAGCGTCCCCTTGATCTTGAGCAGGTAGGTCTTGGGCACGCCGTTGCGCGCCGAGAGAATGAAGTTGGCCAGTTCGCCGTCGTTGGTCAGCAGCATCAGGCCGTCGGAATGGAAGTCGAGTCGCCCCACCGGAAAGACGCGCTCGCGGATGCGGCGGATCAGGGCGGCGACCGTCGGCCGTCCCTCGGGGTCGGCCAGGGTGGAGACGAAGCCGGTCGGCTTGTTGAGGACGAAGTAGCTCTTCGGCTGCGGGGCGAGCTTCAGCGGCCGGCCGTCGAAGCGCAGGGCGTCGCCGGGAAAGCGCAGCGGGAAATTGGGGTCGTCGACGACCCGGCCGCCGACCTGGAAGCGGCCCTCGTGGATCCAGCGGCGGATGTCGCGGCGGCTGGCCAGGCCGCACTCCTGCAGGAAGCGCTGCAGCGTCCAGGCGCTCATCTGGCCACCCCCAGCCTCTTGATCAGCTCGTAAAGCGTGGAGGGCTTGAGGCGCCGCTCCCCGGCGGCCTTCTTCTGCACCCAGTTGTGCCGCTCCAGGGTTTCGACGATCAGCTGGCGCTTGAAGGCGTCCACCTTCTCGTTGAAGCCGCCCTCGGCCGGCAGCGGCGCCCCGGCGGCCAGGAGCTCCGGGGCCAGGGCCTCGGGCTCGAGCACGTCGCCACCGGACAGCAGCACGGCGCGCAGCATGGCGTTCTGCAGCTCGCGGATGTTGCCGGGCCAGCCGTAGTCCATCAGCCGGCGCAGGAAGGCCGGGCTCATGCCGCGGATGGCCTTGTGGTTCTCGCGGCAGAAGCGCTTCAGGAACGCCTCGGCCAGCAGCGGGATGTCCTCCTTGCGCTCGCGCAGTGGCGGCAGGTGGATGTTGATGATGTTCAGACGGTAGTACAGGTCCTCGCGGAAGCCGCCGCTTTTGACCTGGGCCATCAGGTCGATGTTGGTGGCGGCCAGGATGCGCACGTCGACCTTCTTGATCTGGTTGCTGCCCAGGGGCTGGATCTCCTTCTCCTGCAGCACGCGCAGGATCTTGGACTGCGTCTCGTCGGTCAGGTTGGCGATCTCGTCAAAGAAGACGGTGCCGCCGTCGCACTCCTCGAAAATGCCCTTCTTGTCGGCGACGGCGCCGGTGTAGGCCCCCTTTTTGTAGCCGAACAGCAGGCTCTCGAACAGGTTGGCCGGGATGTTGCTGGAGTTGAAGGGCGAGAAGGGCTGGGAGCGGCGGTT
>CAYXCX010000090.1:0-7803 GCA_964463405.1 uncultured Clostridia bacterium | reverse complement strand
ACGAGGGGTTCATCCAGCGCGTCAACACCGACCTGACCAACGATTGGGCCAACCTGGTGTCGCGCACCTCCGGCATGATCGGGAAATACTTCGCCAATTCCTTTGCGGGCGCCGGCGATTACTCGGACAGGGAAAAAGAGATCGAAAAGGGCTACCGCAAGCTGGAACAAGCGGTCCTCGACCTGTTCGACCAGTACCAGTTCAACCGCGGGCTGGAACTGATCTTCGATTACGTGAACATGCTGAACCGCTACATCGTCGAGGTCCAGCCCTGGGCGCTGGCCAAGGAAGAGGCGAGCCGGCCGCGCCTGGCCGCGGCGCTGAAGACACTCTGCCGCGCCATCCTCAGCGTGAACGCGCTGCTCTCCCCCATCCTGACCGAAACCTCGGCCAAGGTGCGCGAGGTCTTCCGCTGCGCCGACGCCGGGCTGGGCTGGAAGGACCTGCCCGAGGAATTCGCCGTCGGCCAGGCAACGCAGTTGTTCCCGCGCGTCGACAGCGAGGCGTTCTTCGCCGAGACCGAAGCCCAGGCCGCTTCAAGCCAAGGAGCCACCATGCAGCAAACAAAGTCCCCGGAAGCAACAGCCGCCCCTGCGCCAGGCGCCGTTCCTCCGCAACCCGCAGCCGCCGTGGAAGGGCTGATCGAGATCGCCGATTTCAAGAAGGTGCAGATGGTCGTGGCCAGGGTGCTGGCCGCCGAGAAGGTGGAGAAGGCCGACAAGCTGCTCCAGCTGCAGGTCGACACCGGCGACGGCACGCGCACGCTGGTGGCGGGCATCGCGCTGCATTACAGGCCCGAAGACCTCGTGGGCCGCAAGATCATCATCGTCAAGAACCTCAAGCCGGCCAAGCTGCGCGGCATCCTGTCCCAGGGGATGATCCTGGCCGCCTCCGACGCGGACAACCGTCCCTATGTGCCCGTCCTGCCCGAGGAGACGCCTGTAGGAGCCATCCTCAAGTAACAGAAAGGTTAAACGTCAGGCGCCAGACGTCAGCCAGACGGAATTCCCCTTTTGCCTTGAGATTTCGCCTGAGCGCAGTTTTCTTCAAGGCTCTCTATTCACACTGTCCCACTCACTTCTAGTTCCTTGAATTTCTTGCCGATTCTGACATCCTCATCGGCCAGGGCCTTCAGGGTGTCACTGGCCTCGCGAGTTCGTCAAGTTTCCCGCTAACACTAACACTAAGAGATCGTTCTTTTTATTTTGCTTTGCTCTCCTCCCGGCGCTACAATCGGGCCATGAAAAAACTTGTTTTCCTTGCGCTCGCCGCCGCTGCACGCGGCCCGCGCGGGAACTTTTGGCGCCAATTTTCGTTTTACCAGTAAAGGAGCGCATCCATGAACCACGCCAAGACCTTTTTCGGGTTGTTGATCATGATCTTCATCGCCGTTCCCGTCCTGTTCGCCATCATCTGGGCCGTGGGCCTCACCCAGGCCATGGTCTCGGAAAAGACCCTCGGCGAGCTCCCCGGCGAGGTCATCGCCGAGGTCCCCGGGTTGCTCGACGGCATGATGGCGGCCGCCCGCGACGAGAGATCCGACATGGACTACGACACCCGCACCTGGCTCAACGCCATGGCCGCCGCCGGCGCCACGCCGCGCCAGCTGCTGGATCAGACGGGGCTGAACGCCTGGCTGGAGACCGAGCTGCGCGGGTCGCTGGCCGAGACGGGCCGGATCCTGAACGGCAGGAGCCGCGCCAGCTCGGTATGGCTCGACCTGCGCCCGCTGAAGCAGGCTCTCAGCCACCCGGCCGCCGAGGCCTGGCTGGCCGGCGTACTGGAGAACCTTCCCCGCTGTTCGGCGGCCGAGGCCGAAGCCTGGACCCGGGCCCTGGCCGCAGGCGCGGAAGTGGAGTCGCTCCCCCCCTGCCGCCCGGAAACGGCCGAAGCGGCCACGCTGGCCGTTCTGATCCGCGACCGCGCCGGCCGCGACATTCCCGACCGCGTCAACCTGCTGGAGAACGCCCGCTTTCCCCGGCGCAACTTCAACCTGGCCCGGACCGTTGACTCCTTCGCCTACCTGCTCTTCCTCATCCCGGCTCTCTTCATTGCCCTCGGCGCCTGGGTCGGCGGCCGCGGCTGGCCGGGATTTCTCCGCTGGAGCGGCGCGGCCACCCTGGCCGGCGGCGGCCTGGTCCTGGCCCTCTCCTCGCTGGTCAAGGGCGTCGTCCCCTGGGCCCTGAGCGCCGGGCCGGCCGATTTCCGCTACTCCTCGCACTGGCTGAGCTGGCACGAGGCCTTCGCCGACCACGCTGGCGCCCTGGCCGAGGTCGTCTCCCGCCACTTCCTGTCGCCGGTGACCGCCGTGGCCGGCGGCGTGTGCGTGGTCGGCCTGCTGCTTTTCGCCTTTTCATTCACCTTCAAGCGGACCGCGGCGGCCTGACCCCTCTCGGGCAAGCGGCATGAATCCGCCTGCCCAGTTGAATTTTTGGGGTTTTCTCCTATAATGTCGCCATGCGCAGAGCGACCCTCGCCTCGATCCTGCTGCTGGCGGTTCTGCCTCTGGCGGCCGTATCCATTTCGCCGCAGCCGTACGGCATCAACGCCCACCTGGCCCGTGACGAAGCCCTGGCCATGGCCAAGGCCGCCGGCATCGCCTGGATCCGCATCGATGTCGACTGGAGCGTCATCGAGGCCAGCAAGGGAAAGTTCAGCTACGGCGACCTCGACCGGGTGGTGAACTACGCCGCCGCCAGCGGGCTTTCGGTCCTGGCCACCATCGGCAGCACCCCCGGCTGGGCGAACAAGAACAAAGGGCGCAACCACCCGGCCGACAACGCCGCCGACTGGAAGGGCTTCGTTAGCCGCACCGTCAGCCGCTACAAGAACAAGGTCAAGTACTGGGGCATCTGGAACGAACCCAACCTCAAGATCTTCTTTGCCCTGGGCAAGGACCAGTTCGTCGCCCGGGTGCTGCTGCCCGGGGTCCAGGCCCTGCGCGCCGCCGACCCGGCGGCCTTTGTCGTCGGCCCCGAGCTCAGCCACAAAACCGAGACCGGATCCGAGTGGTATTTCTGGATGAAGTACATCCTGGACAACGCCGGCGGCCATTTCGACGTCATCTCCCACCATCTGTACGAGGACCGCGGCGTGTATTACATGTACGAGCTGCTCGAGGAGGGGGACAAGCTGATCCCGGCGGTCAAGACCATCGTCGCCGAGTCGGGCCAGGGCGACAAGCCCTTCTGGATCACCGAGACCGGCTGGCCGACCCACAAGTACTCCGAGACCATGCAGTCCAACCGCTACCTGGACATGCTCCACGCCCGCGCCCGCAAGAACTACCCGCAAAAAGTCTTCTTCTACGAGCTCATCGACGATCCCCGGCCCGAGGTGGAGCCCTTCGGCATCCTGCGCGACAACCTGGAGCCCAAGCCGGCCTACCTCACCTACCGCGACTACATCGCCGGCCTGCTGCCCGATCCCGGCGTCCCCGACGACGAGAAGGTCAACAAAAAATGCTACGCCGAGGGGGCGGCGGGCGGCGGCGCGCCGGCGGCATACAACCCGGCGCTGCGCTCCCTCTACCGCGGCCGCGACCTGCTGCGCGGCCATTCGCCCGCCGCGAGCGCCGCCGTCGACCTCTATTACCTTCGCAACGACGATTTCCAGTCACTGGCCCTGGCCGATTCCCGGATCGGCCGCCTGGGGCTGCGCCTGCTGGAAGGGGGTCGGACGCTGCTGGAGCAAGGCTGGCACGCCCTGGAACAGCCGCTGCCCGAGGAGCTCCGCCGCGACGCCTGCCAGCTGGCCGCGCTCATCGCCGGCGAATACCCCGAATCGCCGCTGGCGCCGCTGGCGCGACTGGCCCAGCGCGGGCTCGAGAGCGGCCGCGGCCTGCCGCTGCGCGAGCTGCTCGAATTCTGCCAGCAGGACGAGAGCCGCCGCCAGCGCCCAGACCGCTGAATGCGCTTTTTCGCCGACCTGCACGTCCATTCGCGCTATTCCCGCGGCACCTCCCCGGCCCTGGAGCTTCCCGAGATGGCCCGCTGGGCGGCGATCAAGGGGCTGGCCGTGGTGGGCAGCGGCGACTTCACCCATCCGCTATGGTTCTCGGCCCTGGAGTCCTCGCTGCGCGAAACCGCTCCCGGCCTGTACGGACTGCGCCAAGGTCCGGCCGGAATCCATTTCATCCTCAGCGCCGAACTCTCGCTGATTTTCAAGCAGGGAGGGCGCGGGAGGCGCGTGCACCTGGTCGTGCTGGCCCCGTCGCTGGAGGCGGCGGCCAAAATCAATGCCTCCCTGGGGCGGCGCTTCAACCTGCGCGCCGACGGCCGCCCCATCCTGGGCGCGTCGGCCCGCGACATCGCCGCCGAGGTCCTGGAGCTGGACAGCCGGTCGCTGGTCATCCCCGCCCACATCTGGACCCCCTGGTTCTCGCTGCTCGGCTCGCGTTCGGGCTTCGACAGCCTGGAAGAATGCTTCGGCGACGTCTCCGGCGAAATCCACGCGGTCGAAACCGGCCTGTCGGCCGACCCGCCCATGCTGGCCCGGGTCTCCTCGCTGCGGCGCTACACCGTCCTCTCCAGCTCCGACGCCCATTCGGCGGCCAACCTGGGCCGCGAGGCGAGCGAATTCGACTGCCCCCTGTCGTATGGCGGCATCGCCGCCGCCATCGGCGGCCGGGGAAGCGTGGGCACCGTCGAATTCTTCCCCGAGGAGGGCAAGTACCACCATGACGGCCACCGCGCCTGCGGCGTCTCGCTGGCGCCGGCGCAGACGCGGGCGCTGGCGGGCCGCTGCCCGGCCTGCGGCAAGCCCCTGACCCTGGGCGTCCTGCACCGGGTGGAGGACCTGGCCGACTGCCGCGATGCGCCCCGGGCCCCGTTCCGTTACCAGGTCCCGCTGCGCCAGCTGCTGGCCGGCGTCCTGGGCTGCGGCGCGGCAAGCGCCAGGGTCGACCGCGCCTATTTCCCGCTGATCGAGCGGCTGGGAAGCGAATTCCACATCCTGCAGGACGCCGGGATCGGCGAGATCGCCGCCGCCGACGAGAGGCTGGCGGCGGCCGTGCAGGCCATGCGCCGGGGCCGCGTCCGCCGCGTCCCCGGCTACGACGGCGTCTACGGCCGCATCGAGTTCGCGGGCGCCGGCGGCGGTTGACTTTTGCCAAAGAGTATATTATTGTTTTTTTTCAACTAAATTCCCGGGAGGAAAACAGCCAATGAAAACATCCGTTCGCGTTTTGTTGACCGCAGCCCTGGCCCTTCTGGCCGTGGCGCCGCTCTCGGCCAACGGCCTGAACCTCAACGGCATGGGCAGCAAGGCCATCGCCATGGGCGGGGCCTTCATCGGCCAGGCCGACGACTACAGCGCCGTCTTCTGGAACCCGGCGGGGCTGACCCAGGTCTGGGACGACGGCCTGTCGCTGTTCGTCACCAACCTCATCCCCAGCGGCAGCTACCAGCTCCCCATGTACGGCATCGACGCCAAGACCAAGTCGGCGATGTACCCCTCCGGAGCCCTGGCCTACATCAAGCCGATCAACAAGAAGCTGGTCCTGGGCCTGGCCGCCTACGTCCCCTCGGGCACCGGCGCCAAGTGGGACGGCGAGGACCTGAAGGTGCTGTCCAACGGCGTGGCGTACAAGTGGGACAGCTTCATGGGCGTGGTCACCGTCTCGCCGGTCGTCGCCTACAAAGTCAGCGAGCGCTTCTCCCTGGGCGCCACCCTCAACCTGAACTACGGCCTGCTCAAGATCCACCGCCCCGGCGTGGGCCAGTACGCGGAAGACCTGAGCGGCTTCGCCTTCGGCGCCACGGTCGGCGCCCTGTTCAAGCCCAGCGACAGGCTGGGCATCGGCCTGACCCTGCGCACGCCGACCAAGGTCAAGTTCAGCGGCGAAGCCACCATGGCGGGCGCGCCGGCATTCAACCTGGCCGCGGCCTCCGACGCCGAGCGCGAAGCCACCTGGCCGCTGTGGCTCGGCGTGGGCCTCTCCTTCAAGGCCAGCGACAAGCTGACCCTCAACGCCGACGCCCAGTACACCAACTGGAAAAAGATCCAGACCATCCCCATCAACTATGACGACGCGATGTGGCAGGCGATGAAGGCCCACCCCCAGCTGTACCGGGCCTTTGACAACGATTTCGAGCTGAACTGGAAGGACGCCGTGCAGCTGCGCTTCGGCGCCGAGTACGCCGTCTCCGAAAAGCTCGCCCTGCGCGCCGGCTACTACCGCGATCCCTCGCCCTCCGAGCCGGAATTCCTGAACGTCCTCCTGCCCGAGATCTCCTACAACGCCGTCACGTTGGGCCTGGGCTACAAGGCCGACAAGTTCACCGTCGACTTCTGCCTGGAGTACCTGATGGGCCAGGACGCCGAGTCGCCGCTGGCCGGCGGCACCATGCCGGGAACGCACGGCATGAGCATTTTCGTTCCCAACCTGGCCTTTAGCTTCCGCTTCTAAGCCCGCAAGACCCGGACATGCGGCCGGCCGGGCGCCGCCTGCGGCGCCCGGCCGGATCCCTCTGGCGGCCCGTCTTCCCCGCCGCCGCCCGCCTTCTTGAAAAAAAAGGCGAATGATAGTAAAATGGGGCCTCAAGCAACTCACTGCCATCTAGGAGAGCCAACATGACAGACGAAACGAAAAAGAGCAAGGCGCGTCCGGCCGATTCGTCCCAGGCCAAGCAGGAAAAAGCCGGCGCCGTTGCCGATAAGCGCGCCAAGGAAGCGCGCGGCGAAACCCCGCCCATCCGCCCGGGCGACGAGCTGAAGGTCTTTTACCGCGTCATCGAGGCGGGCAAGGAGAGGATCCAGACCTACGAGGGCACGGTGATCGCCATCAAGAACGCCGGCGTCTCCAAGACCATCACCGTGCGCAAGAGCTCCTTCGGCGTCGCCGTCGAGAGGATCTTTCCCCTGCATTCCAAGCTGGTGCAGAAGATCGAAGTCAAGAAGCACACCCGCGTGCGGCGGGCCAAGCTGTTCTATCTCAGGAAGCTGAAGGGAAAAGCCTCGCGCCTCAAAGAATTGAGGTAATGGCCGATTTCGCCATCGAAGCGGCCCTGCTGCGCGATGGCCGCCGCCGCGTCTGCGGCCTGGACGAGGTCGGGCGGGGCTGCCTGTTCGGCCCCGTGGTCGCCGGCGCGGTCATCCTCGATCCGCAGCGCCTCAATCCCGAGTACGACGATTCAAAAAAGCTCTCCCCGGCCAGGCGCCTGCGGCTGGCCAGCGACATCTACCGCCGGGCCGCGGCCTATTCCATCGGCTGGTCCTGGAACGACGAGATCGACCGCGACAACATCCTGGCGGCGACCCGCCAGGCCATGCTGCGTGCGTTCCGCCGGCTGCAGCTTGCCCCCGATTTCGCGCTGATCGACGCCATCGATCCCGGCTTCCTGCCCGTCCCCGGCCTGGCCCTAGTCAAGGGCGACGCCAGGAGCCTGTCCATCGCGGCGGCTTCGATCATCGCCAAGGTCTTCCGCGACCGGTTGCTGGAAGATTTCGCCCGCCATTTCCCGGCGTTTGACTTGGCGAAAAATAAGGGCTATCCTACCCGTTGGCACCGAAATGTGCTATCATGCGCAGGGGAAACCGTTTTTCACAGGAAGAGTTTTAAACTGAAACATGGCAGTTGACAACCGATTGAAGGTCCTGCAGCAGGCCGACAAGTTGTTCAAGCAGGGCAAGGTCGATGCGGCGATCAAGGAATACCAGCGGATCATCGACGTCAAGCCCGACGACATCGAGGTGCGCCGCATCATCGGCGACCTGAACCTCAAGCTGAACAAGCTGCCCGAGGCCTTCAAGCAGTTCGAGTGGATCTCGGACTACTACCTCAAGGAGGGGTTTTTCACCAAG
>CAYXCX010000089.1:0-7832 GCA_964463405.1 uncultured Clostridia bacterium | reverse complement strand
CCGTCGCCCAGGTCGATCTCGAAGGCCGGCACCTGGTCGATCTTGTCGATGATGTCGCCGAAGATGTCCGAGGAGCTCAGCTTGCCGTCTTCCTCGGGGGCCAGGCTGGGGGCGGGAATCTTGGCCGTGTCGAACACCGGGATGCGCGTGCTCTGGGCCTGCGAAGACGCGGCCAGGTCGGCCTCCGAAAGCCCGAGCAGCTCGTAGACGCGCTTTTTCAGCCGCTCCCGCTCCAGCGGCTTTTCGAAAAAGTCGTCGGCGCGGTACTGGGTGATGGCCTGGTGGCGGTACTCCAGCCCCTTGTAGATGGCGCTGATGATGATGACCTTGACCCCGGGGAACTCCTGGGAGACGGCCAGGGCCAGGTTGAAGCCGTGGAAGCGCGGCAGCATGGCCGCGGTGATCATCAGGTCCACATGGCGGTCGCGCAGCAGCTGCTTGGCCGTTTCGCCGTCGCCGGCCACCGCCAGGTCGAACGCCGGAGCGTGGAAGAGTTCCTTGATGGCGTGGATGGTGGAGTCGTCGTATTCAACCAGCAGGATGCTCTTGCTCATGTTCCTCTCCTCTTGGACCCGCCGGAGCTACAAGATCGATTTGCCGGCATATTTCTCGAACATGCGGATCTTGTCGCGGACCTTGAACGTGACGGGCATGTTGATCATGGCCAGCAGGAAGCCGGCGACGAAAAAATGGAACGTCTGGCGCAGCGGCATGCCCAGCAGGGTGATGACCAGGCCGAAGAGGGCGATCAGCTCGGCCACGGCCAGCAGCACGATGTCGATGGCCCGCCAGCGCCGCAGCAGCGCCTGCAGGGTGAAATCGTCGCGGACCAGGCGCGGGGAAAAATAGATGGTCTTGCGCACGGCGAGCACGGCGATGACCAGGACGATGGCGGCGATGTTCAGGACGTCCCAGGCTTGGCGCACGGGCCGGCCGGGCAGGCTGTTTCCCGAAAGCAGATACGCCGCCAGGGTGTAAACCGCGATCGAGGCCAGCAGGGCCAGGCAGACGGTCATGGTCAGGCGCGACTCGCGGCGGATGTGTTCCTTTTCTATCTGTTGTTTCTCAAATTCAGCCAGCATGACATTGCTTTACCATAATTGCTTCCTGATTGTCAATAAGCATTTCGCCTGCCGCAACGGCATGCGCCCCCGGCGGGATTTGCGCGCCGCGGTTGACTTTTGCCCCGATTCACGCTATAAGAAAAAAAACCATGTGCGGAGTCCTCGGAATATTTTCCACCGAACCGGTCATCGGCCCCCTCTACACCGGGCTGCTGACCCTGCAGCATCGCGGCCAGGATTCCGCCGGCATTTTGACCTATGACGGCCGCTACCATTTGAAAAAGGGCAACGGCCTGGTGCGCGACATCTTCGAGGAGCGCCACATCGAGCGCCTCAAGGGCGCGGTCGGCCTCGGCCACACCCGCTACCCCACCGTGGGCGAAGGCACCGGCGAGGACGCCCAGCCCTTCTGGCTCAACCATCCCTACGGCATCGCCGCCGCCCACAACGGCAACGTGGTGAATTTTTTCGAACTCAAGCGCGAGCTCTTCCAGAAGTCGCACAAGATCGTCAACTCCAACTGCGACGTCGAGGTGATCCTCAACGTCTTCGCCGAGGCGCTGGAGAGGTCGGACCGCCGCGAGATCACCCCCGAGGGCGTGTTCCAGGCCGTCCGCCAGGTATACCGCCGGGTCAAGGGCTCCTATTCGGTGGTCCTGCACATCGCCGACCGGGGCATGGTGGCCTTCCGCGACCCCTTCGGACTGCGCCCGCTCCTGTTCGGCATCGACCGCCGCCAGATGCTGCCGGCCTTCGCCTTCGCCTCCGAGAGCGTCACCCTCGACCTGCTGGGCTTCGGCGACATCCGCGACGTGGCCCCCGGCTCGGCCGTGTTCATCGACCAGAACCGCGCCGTCCACGAGAAAAGGCTGAAGCAGGCCCCCTTCCGCCCCTGCATCTTCGAATACGTCTACTTTGCCCGCCCCGATTCCTACCTCAACGGCATCAACGTGTACCAGGCGCGCGTCGACCTGGGCAAGGCGCTGGCCCGGCGCATCCGCCACAGCGGCATGGCCGTCGACGTGGTCGTGCCCGTGCCCGCCTGCTCAAGCTGAAATACCGCGAGGGGCTGGTCAAGAACCGCTACATCGGCCGCACCTTCATCATGCCCGGCGACCAGGCGCGCCGGCGCACCATCCGCCAGAAGCTGAACCCCATTGCCGACGTCTTCCTGGGCAAGGACGTGCTGATCGTGGACGACTCGATCGTGCGCGGCAACACCTCGCGCTCCATCATCCAGATGGTGCGCCAGGCCGGCGCCCGCACCGTCAACTTCGTCTCCTATTCCGCCCCGCTCACCCACCCCTGCGTCTACGGCATCGACATGCAGACCCGCTCCGAGTTCATCGCCAGCGGCGTGCGCGACGAGGAAGTCGCCGCCCGCATCGGGGCGGACCGCGTGCTGTTCCAGGACCTGCGCGACATGGAGGCGGCGGTGCGCCGGCAGAACCCGGCCATCCGCTCCTTCTGCACCGCCTGCTTTTCGGGCCGCTATCCCAGCGGCGACGTGTCGCGCACCTACCTGGAGCAGATCGAGCAGGAGCGCGAGCAGCTGAAGCTGAAGCAGAAAGAGCTGGCCCTGAATTTCGGATGAGCCGCCACCTGCCCATCTCCGGCTCGCTCGGCGAAATCGACGTCGCCTCGATCCTGGCCAGCCTGCACCGCCAGTCCCCCAGCAGCCGGCTGAAGGTCAGCGCGGCGAACTTCACCAAGACCCTCTGGCTGCGCGAGGGGCGGGTCGTCTTCGCCCAGTCGAGCTCCGCCGACGACTCGCTGGGCAGCCGTTTGCTCCGCCTGGGGGTGATCGACGCGGAGCAGATGGCCAGCAGCCGGCGGCGGATGGAAAAGAGCCGCTGCCGCCTGGGCCGGGCGCTGCTGGAGATGGGCCTGCTCACTCCGGAGCGGCTGTGGGGCGAGGTCTGCGGGCAGCTGCGCGACATCGTCTTCTCGCTGTTCCCCCTGCGCGGCGGGCGCTACGACATCAGCGCCCTGGACGACAGCCAGCGCGAGAACATCCTCCTTGACCTGCCGCTGCCGCAGGCCATCCTGGAGGGGGTGCGCCTGCTGGGCGACGAACCCTTCGTCGAGAGCCGCTTCGAGCCGGGGACGATCCTGTATCCTTCCCCTTCCGACGCCATCGGCGCGGCGGCCCTCAAGCCCCACGAGAACCACGTCCTGTCTCTGGTCGACGGTGAGTCTCCCCTGGAGCGGGTCGTGGAGCGCAGCGAGCTCCTGCGCCTGGACACGCTGAAGGTCCTGTACGCCCTGCGCGTGCTGGGCCTGGTCTCCGACTGCCGGCGGCCGGAACGCGCCCCCACGCCCCACGCCCTGCCCGCCGTCCCATCCACCTTTACCTCGTTCGACGAGGCGCTGCAGCACTACAACGCCCGCTTCGAGTACATTTTTCGCGTCCTCTCCAAGGAGATCGGCCCGGTGGCCCACGCCATCCTCACCGACGCGGTCGCCGCCGTCCAGGAATCCATCCCCCCCTGTTTCCAGGGCGTGAAGATTTGCGCCAACGGGCGCCTGGAGGAGAAGTCGCTGCTGAAGGGGGTCTGGTACGAGAACTTTTCCGCAGCCGGCGGCGAGTTCCTGCGCGGGCTGGAGGAGATCCTCTACGCCGAGATTTACGCCGTGAAGCGCCACCTGGGCAAGGAGCACGAATCGCTGATCCTGCAATGGATGCGCAATCCAGGAAACTGACGCGCCTGCGCCTGCAGCTGCTCCTGCTGGCGCTGCTCTTCGTCCTGCTGTTCTTCCTGGCATGAGCGGCCCGGTTGTCCAGATCCTCGGCCCCACCGGCAGCGGCAAGAGCCGGATGGCGCTGGAACTGGCCCGCGCCGTCGGCGGCGAGGTGATCTCCGCCGACTCGGTCCAGGTCTACCAAGGATTCGACATCGGCAGCGACAAGCTCGACGAGGCCGGGCGCGGCGGCGTCCCCCACCACCTGATCGACGTCGTCCCCGACTGCGCCCAGTTCAACGCCAGCCGCTTTCTTGAGCTCTCGTTCGCCGCCGCCTCCGGCATCTGGTCGCGCGGCCGCGTGCCGGTGGTCTGCGGCGGCACCGGCCTCTACCTGAGCGTCATGATCAGCGGCATCTTTCCCGAAAGCAAGGTTCCCGGCGCCCGCGAGCAGCTGCGGCGCGAGGCCGCCGCCCGCGGCTGGGACGCGCTGCGCGCCGACCTGGAGCGCATCGACCCCGACTACGCGCGCATCATCGCCGCCAATGACCGCCTGCGCCTGCTGCGCGCCCTGGAGATCCACCGCAACAGCGGCCTGCCGCCCAGCCAGGCCTTCCGCCTCAGCCGCTCGCCCTTTGCCGGCTGCCGCTTCATCCGCGTCGGCCTGCACGTCGAGCGCGCCGTGCTCCACCGCGCCATCGAGGCCCGCGTCGAGCGCATGCTGGCCCGCGGTCTGGTCGACGAAGTGCGCGCCCTGCTGCGGGCGCGCCCAGCCGGCTGCCCCCCCTTCCGCGCCCTGGGCTACAGGGAGATCGTCCGCTTCCTGCAGGGCGAGATCGGCCTGGACGAGGCGCGCGAGCTGATCCAGCGCCATTCGCGCCAGTTCGCCAAGAGGCAGCTCACCTGGTTCCGCCGCGAGCGGGACATCCACTGGCTTCCGGCCGCCGACCCGGCGGCCGTGATCGCCCACGTGCGCCAATGCCTGGCGAGCGAGCCGTAACCTGCGGCTGGTTCCCGGCCCGGGCCGGGGACGCCGAGATCGCCTCGCGCCTGGCCGAGCTGCAGGCGCTCTGCCGCGCCGCTGGCGCCGTGGTGACCGGCCAGGCCTGGCAGCGCCGCCCGGAGCCCGACCGCCGCACCCTGGTCGGCCAGGGCAAGGTGGAGCAGCTGCGGCAGCTGGTCGCCGCCGGCGGCGCCAGCCTGGTGGTGTTCCACAACGTGCTGACCACTCTGCAGCAGCGCAACCTGGAGGAGGCGCTGGGGGTGATGGTCGTCGACCGCAGCCGGCTGATCCTCGACATCTTCGCCGCCCGCGCCCGCAGCCAGGAGGGCAAGCTGCAGGTGGAGCTGGCCCAGCTGCTGTACCTGTTGCCGCGGCTCACCGGCCGCGGGATCACCTTGTCGCGGCTGGGGGGCGGCATCGGCACGCGCGGCCCGGGCGAGACCAAGCTGGAGGCCGACCGCCGCCAGATCAAGGAGCGCATCGCCGCCATCCGCAAGCGGCTCAAGGGGGTGGCGCGCAACCGCGGCCTGCAGCGCCAGGGCCGGCGCGACCTGCCCGTGCCGCTGGTGGCCCTGGCCGGGTACACGTCGGCGGGCAAGTCGACACTGTTCAAGGCCCTGAGCGGCGAGAACGCCTTCATCTCGCCGGCGCTGTTCGCCACTCTGGACCCGCTGCTGCGCCGCGTGGACCTGCGCGAGCGCCACCCGGGCTACTATTTCATCCTTTCCGACACCGTGGGCTTCATCCGCGACATGCCGCCCGAGCTGTTCACCTCGTTCGCCGCCACGCTGGAGGAGGTGCGCCAGGCCGACCTGGTGCTGCACGTCATCGACCGCGGCAATCCCGACTGGCCCGGCCAGAAGGCGGAGGTGGAAAAGGTGCTGGCGCAGCTGGGAGTCGAGTCGGGAAAAATCGTCCCGGTCTTCAACAAGATCGACCTCTGCGCCGACCCGCCGCCAGCCTCGGGCGCGGACGCCCTCTCCATTTCGGCCGCCCTGGGCACGGGGCTGGATGAACTGAAGGAGGAGGTCTTCCGCCGCTGCTTCGCCGGCTACGCCGCCTACACCGTGGAGCTGGAAGACGAGCGGCAGCTCGATTCCCTGGGCCGCTGGGCCATCGTGGTGCGCCGGGAGCCGACGGCAAGCGGCTTCCGCGCCGAAGTTTTATGTTCGCGGGAAAACATGCTACAATTCCGCGAGACCCACGGAGGTGCGAGCCGATGAAAGCCATCCTGCCCGCGGTTCTGGCCCTGCTGTTCCTCACCTGCGGCGGCGTCAAGCCGGTCGCCTTGGACATCCACCTGCCCGCCGTCGACGGCGGCGCCTTCCTCGATTCCTTCTACCGCCAGGGCTGGGAGCAGTTGCGCCGGGGCGAAGCCGACGCGGCCTACCGCTCCTTCCAGGGCAGCATGGCCCCGCTGGACAAGAAGCAGGCCGCCTTCGGCTATGTCTTCCTAGCGCGCGGCAAGGCCGGCGCCGCCGCCGAACAGTTCGACCGCGCCCTGGAATCCAATCCCGCCAACCTGGAGGCGGCCATGGGCCGGGCCGCGGTCCTGGAGCTTGCGGGCCGGACCCGCGACGCCTTTCGCGCCTACGGCGACCTGCTGCTGCGGGTTCCCGATGACGCCTGGGTCAGGCTCAAATATGAGGCCATCCGCTCCGCCGCCACCCAGGCCCTGCTGCTGGAGGCCGAGCAGGCCAGGGGGCGGGACGAGGAAAAGCACGTCCGCGCCCTGGAGCAGGCCCTGTTCTACTCCCCCGACATGGCCGCCGTCAGCCTGCAGCTCGCCGACCATTTCCACTCCCGGGGAGACCTGGACCGCAGCCGGCCCCTCTACGAGGCCGTGCTGGCCAAGGAGCCGCACAACGAGGCGGTGCTGCTCAAGCTGGCGGCGATTTACGAGAAGGGGGAAAAGCTCGACCTGGCCCTGGTCACCCTGGACCGCCTGCTGGCCCTGAAGCCGGGCGACCCCTTTTTAGAGGGGGAAAAGCGGCGCCTGGGCGACCGTTTCCAGGAGCTGGCCCTGCCCGAGAAATTCAAGCGCATCTTCTTCAAGACCGAGATCAACCGCGAGGAGCTGGCGGCGCTGATCGGCTTCTATTTCGACCGCCACCTGGAAATCAACCGCGCGCCGGAGATCCTCACCGACATCGACGGCTCGTTCGCCCGCGAGCAGATCATCAAGACCGTCACCGCCGGGGTCATGAGCGCCCGCCCCGACCACACCTTCCACCGCTTTGACGCCCCGAACCGCGCCCGCCTGGCCGTCACCCTCAGGGCGCTGATCGACTTCCTGCAGGCCCAGGGGCGCCGCCTGCGCTTCGAGCCGGCCGACCCGGCGCCGCTGGCCGCCGACCTGTCGCCGCTGCACCGCGAGCACGACGTCATCCAGGCGCTGCTCCGTTCCCAGGTTCTGGCCCTGGACGAACAGGGCAACTTCAATCCCACCCGGCTCGTTTCGCCGGCCGAGGCGGTGCAGGCGCTAAAGAAGATCTATAATGCGATCGAAGAGCAGTAGTAAGTAGAAGCGAGCCTTCGGCGAACTCTTGGGGTCAGGTCTCAAAATTGAAAATTACCCGGACGCCATCACGCAATTCTGATCCGGAGCTTCCCGACTTCCTGGTTCGCCAGCAGCTCGACAAAAGCGCTTTTAGCGAACTCTTGGGGTCAGGTCTCAAAATTGAAAATTACCCGGACGCCATCACGCAATTCTGATCCGGAGCTTCCCGACTTCCTGGTTCGCCAGCAGCTCGACAAAAGCGCTTTTATACTCAATCCGCAAAGGCCGTGGCACGAGTGGATTCTATCTTGGACCCATCGGATTTTTTATTTTCAATTTTGAGACCTGACCCCGATGCCTCCCATTTCACAAAAAAAAAGGCGGCCTGAGCCGCCTTTTTTGATGCGGGTTCCCGTTATCTGCCCTGCATGTCCTTCATGGATAGGGTCTTTTCCTTGGCGAAGCCGGCGGGGACGGCGTAGGTTCCGGCCGGGGCGGGCTTCTGCGAGATTTCCGTCACGGTGGAGGTGACTTTCATCTTGCTGCCCATCATGTCCATAGAGGTCTCGGTGGCCACCTGGAA
>CAYXCX010000088.1:2761-7855 GCA_964463405.1 uncultured Clostridia bacterium | reverse complement strand
ATGGCCAGCGACGGCGGCACCATCGTCCTCGGCGGGCTCTACAAGATCAATGAGGACAACAGCAACACCGGCGTGCCGTTCCTGAGCAAGCTGCCGCTGCTCGGCTCGCTGTTCAGGAATTCGCGCCGCTACGGCAAGACGCAGGAGCTGATGATCTTCATCACTCCGCGCATCATCAAGTAGGAGGGAAGAATGAAACTGAAATTCTTGGTCTTGATCATAGCGGCGCTGGCCCTGTCCAGCTGCCTGGCCAAGGAGGACGACTCGACCTCGGCGAGCTTCCTGGTGATCAACTCCCTGACCGGCACCGACCTGCAGGGCAACGACGGCTCGACCACGGTCTTTTCCGACGTCAGCACCTCCGGCAGCATCATCAACGACACCGCCACGGCCTCGGTGACGGCCCTGACCTACAATCCCCTCGAAGACTCCGAGGAGCATGACATCACCTATTTCATGAACGTCGTGGTCGACCAGATCGACGTCGAGTTCATGCGCCCCGACGGCCGCAACGTCGAGGGCGTCGACGTCCCCTACCGCTTCATCCAGCCGCTGAACATGCTGGTCCCCATCGACGAGGCGGTCGACATTCCCTTCGTCCTGATCCGCCACGTGGCCAAGCTGGAGATGCCGCTGCTGGCCCTGCGCGAAACGCCCAGCCATGCCTTCGTCCTGGAACTGGTGGCCAAGGTGACCGTGCACGGCAAGGACCTGGCCGGCCACCGCGTCGCCCCGGTCAGCGGCTACGTCACGGTCTGGTGCGCCAATTTCGCCGATGCCGAGCCCGAGCCCGAGCCCGAGCCCACGCCCGGGACCTGATCGCGGGAGGAACAACATGAAAAAACTGCTCTATATTCTTCTGATGGCCGGCCTGGTCCTGGGCCTGGCCTCCTGCACCCGCAGCGAGATCGACGACCCGGAATGGAACGATCCGGCCGGCTATTACATCCTGGTGGAGGGAAGGGCGGATCCCGCCGTGCTGTTCATCGACGGCAACATCCACACCAGCCAGATCGCCGTGCGCGTGCGCGACTCCAAGAACCGCCCCGTCTCCGGGGCCACGGTTTTCTTCGAGCAGCTGCCCGACAGCCTGTCGCACCAGCAGGTCGAGTGGGGCTATTTCGACAACAGCGCCGCCACCGTCCGCAAGGTGACCGACCAGAACGGCGAAGCCCGGGTGACGTTCTTCGGCCCGGTGCGCTTCTATTCCGGGGGCATGATCATCCATGCCGTGCTGGAAGTCGGCGGCCGCGCCTACCGCGGCAGCGGCAGCCATGTCGGCTCGGTGCCGCAGGACTTCATCGCCATCACCATGTACAACAGCGCCGCGGCGCCGGGCGCGGCCCGGTAGAACCGCCGGCATCCCGCCCAAGCGCGGGGCCCGCGGCCCGAAGGCGGGCCGCGGCCATCGCCGTGTGAGGTGAAAGTGGCCGCTTTTCAGAGCGAACGCGAACAGCTGGCGCAGATGGAATGGCTGTTCCAGCAGAAGAAATTCGCCGAGGGACTTGCCCGCACCGAAACGGTCCTGCGCGAGTTCCCCGCCTCTTTTCACCTGAAGTTTCTCCGCTACCGGTTCCTGCGCCAGCTGCAGCAGCCCGACGAGGCGCTGCGGCTGCTGCGCGAGATGCACGCCATGTCGGGCGACAACATCCTGGTCGTGCGCGAGCTCGCCGACCTGCACTTCCAGCGCAAGCAGTTCGCCGAAAGCCTGCTCTGGTACAGGAAGCTGGCTTTTCTCGATTCCTTCAACAGCCAGGCCCAGGAGCGGATCAAGTTGCTGCAGGGGATGCTCGAGGCGGGAGTCTCCGACCGCCTGGCCGACACCAAGGCCGAATTCCGGGCCGAGGCGGAGAAACCCGTTCCGGCGCCGCCTCGCGAGCCAGCCGCCCCCGCGCCGCCTCCTGAATCCGCCGCCGTTGCGCCTCCTGCCAGTCCCGCACCGGAGGCGCACGGGCGCGAGCCCGAGGCGGCCCCGGCCCCTGCCGCCGGCGGGCTTCATTTCCAGACCGCCAGCGCCGCCGAACTGTATTCCCAGCAGGGGATGTACCGCGAGGCCCTCGCCATTTACAAGAACTTGTTCGAAAAATCGGGCAGTACCGACCATTTCCAGAAGATCCAGGCCATCCTGCGCCGGCAGCGCGCCGAGCAGGGCCGCCGGACGATCGAGCGCCTGCAGCGCTTCCAGGACGCCCTGAAAAAGAGGGAGAGCCCCATTGTTTAAAGAGATATTTGACGAAATCCACCGCCACAACGCGGAAACCTACCTGATCGGCATCTGGGGCAAGGACGGGCTGGAGCTGGAAAAATCGGTCTATCTCCCTCCCGACGCCGGCATGGACCTGATCGGGGCCGAGCTGGCCGACGTGGTCGGCAAGCTGGACAACCTCGACCTGGACCGCGCCGGCTTCATGATCGAGTACGCCTCCGGCAAGTTCAAGATCATGGTCGTGTCCCTGAACCGCAGCTATTTCCTGCTGCTGGTGTCGGCCCGGAACGTGATCGCGGGCAAGCTGAAATTCTATTTGGAACTGAAGCGGGACAGCATCCTCGCCATGCTGTGACCGGGGCTTTCCCGGCCGTTTTTCAAGGAGCGTTGGCCCATGGCCGTTTTTAAGAAATTCAAGGTCGTACCCGACCTGCCGGAAAAACTGAAGCCGCTGCTGGAGATCGCCGCCAACCTGTGGCTGACCTGGAACCCCGAGGCCCTCCGGCTGTTCATCACCATGGACGGCGACCTGTGGGAAAAGAGCCAGCACAACCCGGTGCGAATGCTGGGCGAGATCAGCCAGGAAAAGCTCGATGAGCTGGCCCGCGACGAGGGCTTCCTGCGCGAGGTGCAGCGGGTGGGGGAGGCGCTGGCCCAGTACCTGGGCGCCCTGCAGAGCCTCAACCATGAGCAGCGGGTGCACATCGCCTATTTTTCAGCCGAATTCGGGCTGAGCGACACGCTGCCCATCTATTCCGGCGGGCTGGGCATCCTCTCCGGCGACCACGTCAAGTCGGCCAGCGACCTGAACCTCGACTTTCACGGGGTGGGCCTGCTCTACGGGCTGGGCTACTTCCAGCAGTACCTGAACATGGACGGCTGGCAGCAGGATTTTTACCAGGTCAACGACTTCCACAACATGCAGGTGGGCGAAGCGCTGCGCGCCGACGGCACGCCGCTCGAGATCGCCCTCGACTTCCCCGGGCGCCAGGTCTGGCTCAAGGCGTGGCGCATCCGCGTCGGCCGCGTTTCCATCTACATGCTCGACTCCAGCCACGAGCGCAACAGCGAACGCGACCGGCGCCTGACCGCCCAGCTCTACGGCGGCGACCGGGAGATGCGCCTGCAGCAGGAGATCATCCTGGGCGTCGGCGGCGTGAAGATGCTCGACGCCCTCGGCATCCAGCCCACGGCCGTGCACATGAACGAGGGCCATTCGGCCTTCACTCCCTTCGAGCGCGCCCGGGCGCTGATGGCGGGCCGCGGGCTCTCCTTCGCCGAGGCCATGGAGGTGGTGCGCAAGTCGAGCGTGTTCACCAGCCACACCAACGTCCAGGCCGCCCTCGACGTCTTTCCGCCGGAGCTGATCCGCGCCTATTTCGCCCCCTACCTGCGCGAGTTCAACATCCCCTTCCACGAGTTCATGGCCTTCGGCCGCGTCCATGCCCACGACCAGCAGGAGGGCTTCTCGATGACCGTGGCCGCGGTCCGCAACTCGGCCGTTATCAGCGGTGTGCCGGCGTTGCAGGCCGAGGTGTCGCGGGGCCTGCTGCGGGATATTTGGCCCGCCGCTCCCGCCGAGCACGTCCCCATCCAGGCCCTCACCAACGGCATCCACATCCCCTCCTGGGTCTCCTTCGAGATGAACGACTTGTTCGACCGCTACCTGGGCGGCAAGTGGCGCGAGAAGCAGGACTACCTCGACGCCTGGGAGAAAGTGCGCAACATCCCCGATCCCGAGCTGTGGAGCGTCCACGAGATCCGCCGCCGCCGGCTGATCGCCTTCGTGCGCCAGCGCCTGCAGAAGCAGCTGCTGGCCAAGGGGGCGTCGAACCTGCTGATCCGCGAATCGCAGGAGGCGCTGAACCCCACGGCCCTGACCATCGGCTTCGCCAGGCGCTTCGCCACCTACAAGCGGGCCAACCTGCTGTTCCGCGACAAGGAGCGCCTGCTGCGCATCCTGAACGATCCCGACCGCCCGGTGCAGCTGATCCTTGCCGGCAAGGCGCATCCCCACGACCAGGCGGGCAAGGAACTGATCCAGAACATCATCTCGTTCATGGCCGGCGAGCACATGCGCGCCCGCATCGCCTTCGTCGAGGATTACGACATCAACGTGGCCCGCTACCTGGTCTCCGGGGTCGACATCTGGCTGAACACCCCGCTGCGGCCGCTGGAGGCCTGCGGCACCTCGGGCATGAAGGCCGCCTGCAACGGCGTGCTCAATTTCAGCGTCCTGGACGGCTGGTGGGACGAGGCCTACGACCTGAAAAACGGCTGGGCCATCGGCAACCGCGAGTCCTACGCCGACAAGGACTACCAGGACGAGGTCGAGAGCAAGGCCATCTATTCCATCCTGGAAAAGGACATCATCCCCCTGTTTTACGAGCGCGGCTCCGACGGGCTCCCGCGTGAGTGGATCCGCATGATGAAGCACTCTTTGATCACCATCGCCTCGCGCTACAACACCCACCGCATGGTCAAGGAGTACTTCCATCGCTTTTACAAGCCGGCGGCGGAGAACTTCGCCCGGCTGAGCGCCGACGATTTCGCCCCGGCGCGGCAGCTCGTGGCCTGGAAGGAGCGCCTGCGCCGCCTGTTTCCCGGCCTGCGCATCGAGGCCGTCCAGGCCGACACGGCGCGCACCTACAAGAGCGGCGAGCGTTTCCGCGTCCAGGCCGAGCTGGCGCTGGGCGAGCTCGCTCCCGAGGAGGTTCGCGTCGACGTCTATTACGGCACGGTCGTCGGCGAGGAGACGCTGCAGCAGTCGGCGCTGGCGCGCCTGGACGAGGTGGAAAAAATCGCCGAGGGGCGCTTCCGTTTCGCCGGCGCCATCGCCTGCGAGCGCACCGGCAGCTTCGGCTTCAAGCTGCGCGTCACCCCCGCCC
>CAYXCX010000088.1:0-2751 GCA_964463405.1 uncultured Clostridia bacterium | reverse complement strand
GTGACGCGTAACGCGTGATGCGTGACGCGTAGACGCAATCAAGGACGGAAGCTCCAAACCCCAAATCCCAAGCATCAATTCCCAAGCAAGCATCAATGCCCAAATCAGGGCCCTCAAAAAAGAAAAAGTGAGAGGGAAAGGGGAAAAGTGAGGGTAAAGGCCCTTTGATTGCCCCTATTCTCAGTGTCACCATCACTCCTTGCTTGTTTTGGACACAAGGTCCCCGTCAGGGGATTGGCATTTGGACTCTGGGATTTGTTTGGAATTTGATGTTTTGTGCTTGGGATTTTGGTTTTCTCGCGTTACGCGTCACGCGTTACGCGTCACGATAGATCGTTTCAGATCAGGCGGGTCTCTTCGGTTCCAGCAGGGATATATAGAATAAATCATTGTTCAATTCCGAGGGCAGCAGATACACGCCGTGCTTCTCCTGCTTGAGCCGGAAGCCGTAGCGCTCGAGCAGCGGCGCCAGCGGCGCCGGCCGCAAACCGGCCGCCGCCGCCCCGGCCGCGACCGCCTCGCTCTCCTCGGGCAGGAAGGAGCAGACGGCGTAAAGGAGCCGCGCGCGGGGAAAGCGGGCCGCCAGGGCGGCGAGCATCTGCCCCTGGCGGGCGCCATGGGCGCGGGCCTCTTCGGCCGTGATCTTGGACTTCAGGTCGGGGTTCTTGCGCACCGTGCCGCTGGCGCTGCAGGGGGCGTCGAGGATGACCAGGTCTGGCTTCATGGCGCCGGCCGGGTAATCCAGCACGTCGGCCTGGAAGGAGCGGATGGACTCCAGGCCCAGGCGGTCGGCATTCTGCCGCAGCAGGCGCAGGCGCGGCAGGCTGATGTCGCTGGCGTGGATCCTCACGTCGGGCCGCAGGCAGGCCAGGGTCAGCGACTTGCCCCCGGGGGCGGCGGCGACGTCGCAGACCTCGCGGGCGGCCAGGGCGGCGGCCGCGAAGGCGACGGCCTGCGAGCCGCTGTTCTGCACGTAAAATTCGTTCAGCCACCCTGGCGGACGGGCGCTGCCGTCCGGGGAATCGGGCTCGCCCAGGATGCGGCCGGCGGCGGCGGTTTCCAGGCATCCCAGCCCTGGCAGGGAACGGCAGGGGATTGCGGCGGCCGCCATGTGCTGCTTGGCCTGCTCCAGGGTCATGCGCCCGGGATGGAAGCGCAGGTGAAAGACGGGCTCGCGATCCAGGGAATCCAGGTCAGCGGGGCCGGCGGCCCCCAGGCGGCGCAGGGCGCCGAGAAGCAGGGGCGAGATGGCATATGCCAGGACCGGGTCGCCGCCGCGGCCCAGGAGCGGTTCGATCTCGCGCCGCCGGCGCAGCAGCTGGCGCAGTACGGCGTTGACGAAGGGCTTTTCCTTCTTGGCGGCGGCGTTCACCGCCTCGTTGACCACGGCGTACTCGGGGTAGGCGTCGGAGTACAGGATCAGGAATGCCGCCACCTTGAGCAGCGCCTGGGTGGGCAGGGGCGGCCGGCGCTCCCTGTCCTTCAGGAACAGGCCGATGACGTGCTCCAACGCGATCTGCTTGCGGGCGACGCCGTAGACGGCGCGGGTCAGCGCGTTGCGGTCCTGGCCCCGGTAGTCGCGCAGCCAGCGGTTCAGGATCAGCCGCAGGTTGGCCTGCGGCCGGCGCTGGTAGTCGACCAGGATGTCGGCGGCGGCAGCGAGGAAATTCAAGAGAGCCTCTCGGGAATCCTGTGACCCCGGGAGAACTGCCAGGGGCTCATCTCCGTTTTGCCTTCGGGCTGGATGGAGCGGATCTCCAGGACCGTGCCCAGGCCGCAGGCGACCTGCAGCCCGGCCGGGGCCAGGTCCAGGATCGTGCCGCAGGGCGAGCCGTGCTCCCGCTGGGGCACCGCCGCCGCCAGCACCTTGACCTGCCGCCCATCCAGGTGGAAGAACAGCCCGGGCCAGGGGGTGAAGGCGCGCAGCGTGTCGTAGATGCGGCGCGCCGGCTGCTCCCAGTTGGCCTGGCCCTCCCGCTTTTCAATGGCCGGGGCCAGGCTGGCCTGGGCCTCGTCCTGGGGCGCGGGGGCGATGGCGCCCGAGAAGATCCGCTCCAGGGTGGAGCGCAGGAAGGGGGCGGCCCGCTCGCCCAGCCGCTGCTGGTAGGCGGCGCTGGTGTCGTCGGGGCGGATGGCGATTTCCTCGCGGGCCCAGACCGGGCCGGCGTCCATGCGGCCGTTCAGCTGGAACAGGGTGATGCCGCTGCGGCTCTCGCCGTTCTGGATGGCCCGCTGCACCGGGGCGGCGCCGCGGTAGGCGGGCAGCAGCGAAAAATGGACGTTGAGCGAGCGGAAGCGCGGCAGGTCGCGGATGTCGCGGGGGAGGAACTGCCCGTAGGCCACCACCACGGCGATGTCTGGGGCGATGCGGCGCAGGGCCAGCTCCAGGGCCGGCTCGCGCAGGTCGGGCGGCTGCAGCAGCGGCAGGCGGTTCTCCAGGGCGAACTGCTTGAGCGCCGGGGCGATCAGCCGCCGCTGGCGGCCGCCGCGGCGGTCGGGCTGGGTGACCACCAGGCGCAGTTGCCGGGACTTGTGCAGCTCCTTGGCGATGGGCAGGCCAATGGCCGCCGTGCCGAAAAAGACCACGTCACCATTCGCCACGTTTCCTCTTGCGGCCGATCTCCCTGCGGATCAGGGAGCGTTTCAGGCTGGAAACGCGCTCGACGATGGTCAGGCCGTCGAGGTGGTCGATCTCGTGCTGCAGCACGCGCGCCTTGAGACCGGCGAACTCGGCCCGCAGCTCGCTGCCGT